>JBBQRS010000027.1:0-45984 GCA_038214535.1 Anaerolineae bacterium | reverse complement strand
GCCGAGATGGCACAACTCAACATTGAACGCGCGGCTGTCTGTCCCAACTGGAACTACACGCTCCGACCGCACTCAAGCGGCCAGACGATAGCCCAAACCAATCCCGCAGAACGGGAACTTATTTCTTGACGAGTCCTAAGGCCTGCTCTTGGTACTATGATTGGACGTTTAACTATCTCCCCAACCGCAGCAGTGATGCTCGATACGTTCGTATGCTGTGGTGTAATGGTGGATTTTGGCAAGCTGATGTTAACGGAACTCCCCACTATGCAGGGGATATCGCACGCCAAGACTACGAAAACGGCTTCGTCGGACGCGTCTGGTTGATCTATAACGAGCCAGATGATCTTGGTCAATGTAATTTGGCTGACGCCGTTTTTGCGGCTGATTATTTCAGTTCTGCTTGGGACGTGATCAAAACTAATGATCCTACTGCAAAGGTATTTGCTGGTGGGCTATTGTGGCTTAATACGCCGGAAACAAGGAGTTGGTGGACAACTTTTGTGAATCGCCTAAGCAGTACTGGAAATCTTAACAAGTTGGAAGGCGTACATATCCATTTGTATCCAAGGTTATCAACTGCACCGACCCGAATGGAGACACCTTGTGCCAGTTCTTACTGTATTCCCGAGCTAACGCAAGTCGCGAATGATTGGTACCAAACAATGCATATCGGTTTAGGTCTTGGTGACCGCCCTATCTGGATATCCGAAACTGGCTGGCTTGGTCCAAATAGCTGTACGCCACAGCGGCTTGGGGAAATACGTGATAACTTCATGCAGCCATTATCACAATGGTTCGTAGGGCAAAATCCAGGATACGATGCGTTATCATGGTACGTATCTCGGGATACGTTCCAACACACGGCATGTACTTATCTTTTGGACAACTTGGGAATGTCGGGAATGCCTACATCATTGGGGAATTATTGGAATTCTTATCATCCGTAACAAGTTGACTGGAGGCAAGAGATAATGTCTCGTCCTGGCTACATCGTGGCGTTATTGGCAATCCTGTTTCTGTTGACCGGCGCGCCTGTTCTGGCCGCGCCACTGCCGCCGGGCGCACGCGTTAATTGCGCCGCTTCGCAGTTCGTCTTCGGCCCCGACGCTGTGCTGGCTTCGTCGGGCGAAGCGCTCTTCAAGTTCACCGGCTCGGGTTGGCAACGCTTGCCCACGCCCGGCGAGTGGGATCAGGTGCGGCCCGCTTACGGCGATGTGCTCTACCTGTATCACGATTCCACGAACACGATCTATCGTTCGGGCGACGGCGGGCAAAGTTGGGCGCAAGTCGCTGTTGCGCCTTTCAGCAATGAAGGCAATGAAGGCATGGAAGCGCTCTATCCTTCCCCGATCGTCGGGACGCTCTTCATGGCGGTTGACAATAGTGTGTCACCGGCGCAGACCGGCATCTGGAAATCGGTGGACGGCGGCGCAACCTGGCGTAAGGTATACACCCCCGGCGGCGCGCTGCCGATCATCGGCCCCATCGTCTTTTCGCCCGCGTTCTATCACGACGGCGTGGCCTTCGCGACCGAGTCAGGCCGCGGTACGTTCGTAGGGCTGCGGAAAACTACCGACGCCGGGGAGACGTGGCAGACGGCCAACACCGGGCTGCTGATCCCTGCGCAACGCGGCTATCAACCGTGGCTGGCCGTCTCGCCCGGCTTCCCGCAAGATCAGACGGCGTTCAGCGCGGGCGGCCCCTTCGACATGGGGTTCTACAAGACCACTGACGGCGGGCAGGCGTGGCACTACATCAACGCGCTACACCCCGCCGCCCTTGCCCTGTCGCCGGATTACCCGACCGACCAGACGGCGTTGATCGCCGATCCGGGTGCGGGCGTCTATCTCTCTGAAGATGGCGGCGCGACCTGGGCGAACGTGTGGGACACGCGGGGCGCGTTACTCACAGGTGTCAGCCACGCGACCTCTGGCGGCCTCGATTCCTGGACGGTGGTGCAATCAGATCAACCCGGCGTCTGCCATTTGTACCGCTCGCCCGACAGCGGCGCGACCTGGGAATTGCAAACCCTCTTCGATCTGTCCTACGTAACCTACTTGCCGATCATCAGTCACTAAAGCTCTATCCTGGAATTCACCTACCACGGAACACACGGAATACACGGAAAAAGCAGAGGTTAAAATTCTTCCGTGTATTCCGTGTTTTCAGTGGTGGATTGCCCATCTCGGATAGACCCTACGCCGCGTCGGTCGCGTCCGATTGCTGCACGGCCGCGATCCCCGCGGCGAGCTGATCGCGCGTCTCCGCGAGCATCTGCGGGATCAGCTTCACGTCGCCGAGCACGGCCATGAAGTTGTTGTCGCCGTTCCAGCGCGGCACCACGTGCAGGTGAAAGTGATCCTTCACCCCCGCGCCCGCCGCCTCACCGATGTTGGCCCCCACATTGAAGCCGTCGGGGTGCATCGTCTCGCGCACGGCGCGCATCCCCAGCGCCGTCAACGCCATCACTTCGGCCACCTCGTCGGCGGTCAGCTCTTCCAGCGTCGCCACGTGCCGATAGGGCGTCGCCATGAAGTGCCCATTGTTATAGGGGTACTTGTTCAGGACGATGAAGGCCAGTTCGCCCCGATAGACGATCAAATTCTTCACGTCGTCCGACGATGCCGCCATCGCGCAGAAGATGCACCCTTCCAGCTTATCGCCGGTCACGTACTCCATCCGCCACGGCGTATACACACGTTCCATATGGCCCCCTTGCCACGCGCCCATCTGCTTCCCTCTCCCTGTGGGAGAGGGCCAGGGTGAGGGTGAAGCTACACCACCGCCATCGCCGCCGCCGCCACGTGCTCCGGCGTGATCCCCAGGTGCGCCATCACTGCCGGCCCCTTGCCCGACTCGCCGAACCGGTTGATGCCTACCGTCGCGCCCGCCGAACCCGCATAGCGTTCCCAGCCCTGCGTCACGCCCGCTTCCACGGTCACGCGTGCTGTGATCTCCGGCGGCAACACCGTCGCGCAGTACGCCGCGTCCTGCGCCTCGAACAGCTCCCAGCTTGGCATGGTGACGACGCGCGCCTGCACGCCCTGCGTGGCCAGCAGATCACGCGCGGCCATCGCCACGGAAACTTCCGACCCCGCGCCGATCAGGATCACATCGGGCGTGCCCCCTGGTGCATCCGCCAGGATGTACGCCCCGCGTTCCAGTTGGCTCGGGTCTTCCGTCCCCGCTATCACCGGCAGATTCTGCCGGCTCAACAACAGGGCCACCGGCGCGTCGCGGTGCGTCAACGCGTAGCGCCAGGCCGCGGCCGTCTCGTTCGCGTCCGCCGGGCGGATCACCACCAGATTCGGCATCGCGCGCAACGCCGCCGCCTGCTCGATGGGCTGATGCGTCGGGCCGTCCTCGCCCACACCGACCGAGTCGTGCGTCCAGACGAAGACCACCGGCGCGCGCATCACCGCTGCCACGCGCACCGCCCCGCGCATGTAATCCGAGAAGACCAGGAACGTCCCCGCATAGGGGAAGATGCCGCCATGCACCGCCATACCGTTCAACGCCGCGCCCATCGCGTGTTCGCGAATCCCGTAGCGCACATAGCGCCCGGCGAAGTTCCCCGGCGCAATGTCTACCGCGCCCTTGAAGCGCGTGTTGTTGGAGGGCGTCAGGTCGGCGGAGCCGCCGATCAACGTGGGGATGTGCGGCGCAATCGCATCGAGCACCTTGCCGGAGGCGCTGCGCGTTGCCAGCTTCGCGCCCGGCTCCCACACCGGCATCTCCGCGTCCCAGCCGCCCGGCAGTTCCCCGGCCAGCGCCAGGTTGAAGCTCGCTGCCGCGTCCGCGTGTGCGTCCGCATAACCCGCAAACAGCGCGTCCCACGCCGCCTGGCGTTGCTTGCCCTCATCCAGCGCCGCGCGATAACGCGCCAGAACGTCATCCGGGATCCAGAACTGCTCGTCGGCGGGCATCCCCAGCGCCTCTTTCGTCAGGCGGATCTCCTCTGCGCCCAGCGGCGAACCATGCGCTTCCGCCGTATCCTGCTTATTCGGGCTGCCGTAGGCGATGTGTGACCGGCAAATGATGATCGAGGGTTGGCCGCTCACGGCCTGCGCCGCGCAAATCGCCGCTTCGATGCCCGGCATGTCGTAGGCGTCCACATCCTGCACGTGCCAGCCGTAACTCGCAAAACGCATCGGCACGTCATCGCTGTACGAAAGGTCGGTCGGGCCGTCAATGCTGATGTGATTGTAGTCGTAAAGATAAATCAGTTTGCCCAGCCGCAGGTGGCCCGCCAGCGACGCCGCCTCGTGGCTGATGCCCTCCTCCAAATCGCCGTCGCTGACGATCGCATAGGTATAGTGGTCTACGATGGGATAGTCGGGCCGGTTGTATTGTTCCGCCAGGATCGCCTCGGCCAGCGCCATCCCGACGCCCGTGGCAAACCCCTGCCCCAGCGGGCCGGTCGTCGTCTCGACGCCAGGGGTTACTCCATATTCCGGGTGACCGGGGGTGATGCTGCCCAGCTGCCGGAACAGCTTGAGTTGCGCCAACGGCAGGTCATAGCCCGTCAGATGCAGCAGGCTATAGAGCAACATCGAGCCATGCCCCGCCGACAGGATGAACCGGTCGCGGTTGAACCACTTCGGGGCGGCCGGATTATGGCGCAAAAAGCGCGTCCACACCACGTAGGCCACGTTCGCCATGCCCATCGGCATGCCCGGATGGCCGGAGTCCGCGGCCTGCACGGCGTCCATCGCCAGCCCGCGAATCACGTTCGCGGCGCGTTCGTCAAGTTCGGTATATGTAGAATCGGCTGTAAGTTGCACGTTGCCTCCCATGCGGGGATGATCAAAAGGTCACAAACAGGTCCAGTTTACCAGACATGAAGGGTAGGGGCAAGACTTTCCCTCCATATTTACACTTAAAATCTATCCGCAAACTGCGCGTCGCTTTCCTTCGTAGTGACGGCTTCAGCCGTTGGGGGCGCGACAACGGCTGAAGCCGTCACTACAAAGTGGCCGGGCCCTTGACGCGCCGCCGGATCGCCGATTACACTCTGTGAGCCATGAACGATCTTTCCGCCGAACGCGTCCAGACGTTGCTCACCACGCAACGCCTGGGCCGGCCCTATCTCCATTTCGCCCAAATCGGCTCGACCAACGACGAGGCGCGCCGGCGCGCCGAGGCGGGCGCGGCCGAGGGGTTATTGCTGGCCGCCGACGAGCAAACTGCGGGCCGCGGCCGCCTGGATCGCCGCTGGTGGGCCCCGCCGGGCAGCAGTCTGCTGATGTCGCTGCTGCGGCGGCCCGACCTCCCGCTCACGCGCGCCGGCCAACTGACCATGTGCCTGGGGTTGAGCGCCGTGGAAGGCATCCACGAAGTCACCGGGTTGGCGCCGCGCCTGAAGTGGCCCAACGACCTGACGCTGGACGGTCTCAAGCTGGGGGGCATGTTGTCGGAGGTCAAGTCAACCGGCGACCGGCTTGAATATGCCGTCCTGGGGTTGGGGCTGAACGTCAATCTCTCGTTCTCGCCTGACGCCGAAAATCCCCCTCCCGCGGAGATCATCGGCGCGGCGACCAGTCTCTCCGCTGCGCTGGGCCGTCCGGTGGACCGCGGCGTGTTGTTGGCTGCGATCATCGGACATTGCGAGACGCGCTACGCTGAATTGCGCGCCAACCCCACAGGCGGGGCGCTCAGCGCGGCCTGGGCTGAGCAACTGGAAACGCTGGGGCAGGAAGTCGTCATCACGCTGCCCACCGAGACGTTGCGCGGGCGCGCAGTGGGCGTTACCCCCGAAGGCGCGCTCATCATCGAAGACCCCACCGGGCAGCGTCGCGCCGTGTGGAGCGGAGATGTGACATCGGCGCGGCGCGTGCTATAATTCAATCAAAGCCAACCCGAAACGAGACTCGTTCACAGCGTGCGCCCGAACCTTCGAATCGCCTTCATGCTCACAGCCCTGTTGATTGCCGCAGGCGTCCTTTCCCTCGCGGCGACCGACCGTGTGACGGCGCGCAGCACGTTGCAAGAGTCTACGATCCAGGAGTCTCCCCTGCCCACCCCGGCCCCGCCGACGCCGGTCGTACCGGGCGCAGCGTCGCCAACGCCCACCGCGGAGACCTTCCTGCCCCCGCCCACATCCATCGCGCCGCCCCCGACGGTCGTTTTGCCCACCGTCGCGCCGACGCCCACCGAGACGCCCGCCGGCTTTCTGCCCCCGCCCACGCTGACCCTGCTGGAGACGCCGGTCGCCGCCGCCCTGCCAACCCGCCTCTCGGCCCTGGAAACGCCGCTGGCCGCGCGCCGGGCGCAGCAAAAGACGCCCGACCCGAAGCCTACTCAGCCGGACGTAACCTCGCTGATTAATACCGGCGTCACGGCTTTCAGCTACCTGTGGCTGGCGTGTGGCCTCGTGCTGCTCATCGGCGCCGGCGCGGCGCTGGTCTGGCTGATGCGGCGGAGACCGCCGAACGCCTGAGCCTTCATCGTCGCATGTCCACGCTCACCTCACGCCGACTGGCGCCGTTCGTCCTGATCCTTCTGGCGTTTGCGCTGAGGCTTTATCGCCTGGATTATCAAAGCCTGTGGCGCGATGAGGTGGATACCCTCCGGTTCGCCACGCGCGCGCTGCCCGAGCTGGCGCAGAACCTCATCAAGCCCGGTGAAAACGGCCCGCTCTACTTTGTAGCCATGCGCCCCTGGCTGATGCTCGCCGGCCCGACTGAGTTCGCCCTGCGCTTCCCGTCTGTCGTGGTGGGCACGTTGGCCGTCCCTGCGATCTATATCCTCGCCAAACGACTGGCCGGCGGGCGGGCGGCCCTCGTCGCCGCGCTCCTCGCCGCCACCGCGCCCTACCTGGTGTGGTACGGGCAGGAGGCCAAGATGTACGCCGCCCTGACGCTGCTCGTCCCGCTTGCGTTGTGGTGGACCACTGAAGCCGCGCGGCGCGGTGGGCTGTGGCGCTGGGCCGTCCTGTACGCAACCACCAGCCTCGCCCTCTACACCCACATCCTGGCCGCGCTCATCATCCCGGTGCAGGCGGCGTGGCTCATCCTCTGGCCCTCGCCCAAATCTCGGCGCGACACATGGCTGACAGCGGGCCTCTATCTGGCGGCGCTGATCCTCCCCTACCTGCCATTGGCGCGCTGGCAAGCGCCCTATTGGTTGGGCGCGACGCAGAGTGGCGGCGCGCTGCCTTCGCTTTCCGGCCTGCTCGGCGTGCTGGCGGTCGCGTTCGGCAGGGGTGTAACGCTGGTGCGCGCGTTCTGGCAATTGCTCCCCGCCCTGCTGGCCTTCCTCTGCGGCATATTCCTCTGGACGGCGACGAAAGATCGTGATAGGATGACGCCGCCGCTGGCCTCGCGCCCGCGCGTGACGGCCATGCTGCTGATCTGGCTCTTCCTGCCCGTGCTGCTAATCATCCCCATCTCTCTGGGGTTGCCCGTGCTGGCCGAGCGCTACCTGATCTGGGTCATGCCCGCCTTCCTGATCCTGGCGGCGCTGGGGGTGGTTGCGCTGTCACAGATTGCACGGCCGCTGGGCGCGACGCTGCTTGTCGCCGTCCTGGCGCTCAACCTGACGGGGATCGCCGCGCAGGCAACCCGACCGATCAAGGCGGATTATCGCAGCGCGATGCGTTATGTCAATGCAAACCTGCAAACAGGCGACACTTTGCTCTATCAAATCCCATATGCGCGCTACGCCATGACCTACTACGACGCGCGGCAGAGTGCGGCGTCAACTCCCGGCTGTCTGCCTGCCCCGGAACTGTGGTTCGACCGCGAGTGTGGGCGGGGCGTTTTTTTACCGAATGCCTATGTAGACGGCCCGTATACCAACAACAGCGCGAGTGAAGCATCTGTCGCCGAGGGCCTGACGCAGGCGTTGGACGGCAAGGATGCCGTGTGGCTCATAGCATCCGAAGAGGCCCTGTGGGACGAACGCGGGTTGACCCGCGCCTGGCTTGAGACCCACGGCCGCGCAACGCACCACGCCGACTTTACGAGAATATCGGTTACGCGATATAACTTAACTCCATGACAACATCATCGCCTCACTCGAAAAACAGACGCTATGATTTCATCTTTCCGGGCCGGCCGGATCAGCACGTGAACAGCGATGCGGACTGGTTTCCCTCGCCGGAAGAGGTCGCGCGGGCGCGGGCGCGCCTGGAGCGACAGGGCGTGGTCGGCAGCTTCTCTCGCAGCGAAGCGCGCCGCCTGGTTCCGCCGGGTGAGACCCCCTGGCTCTGGTGGGTCTTCGCCGTCCTGTGGCCGCTGATCTGGCCCACGGTGATCGTGTTGACGCTGACCACTAACCGCCTGGCCTGGCTGCCCGTCTGGCTACCTCCCATCCTGGCCCTGCTGCACATGGCGGCGCTGGCCGTGCCGGTGCTCTACACCGAGCGAGGTTCGAGCCAGGCCGATCTGCGTAAGCACTTCGGCAAGGTGCGCACCGTCTCCGAGATGCTGGCGCTGGACCCCGCCGAATTCGAGGCCTGGACCGCCATGATGTTCCAACTCATGGGTTATCGCGTGGCCGACACGCAGACCGTGGCCGATCATGGCATTGACCTGGCCGTGACCAACGACCGCCTCAAGCTGGGGTTGGTGCAATGCAAGCGCTACCGCGGCACGGTCGGTGAGGCCACCGTGCGCGACCTGTACGGCACGATGATGCACGAAAACGCCGATTTCGCCTGGCTCGTCACCACCGGAGCCGTCTCGCGCCAGGCGCGCGAATGGGCTCGCGGCAAACCAATGGAACTGTGGGACGGCCGGCAATTGGAAGAAGCGGCGCGCCGCTACCGATAGCTATCCGTAGTTTAGCCCCTTGTGGGCGTCGCGCGCGTCCACAAGGGGCTAAACTACGCGGAGGAACAAACATGCAACAACCCGAAACCGGTCGCACCCTGATCTTCGCCCACCGCGGCGCCTGTCTCGTCGCGCCGGAGAACACGCTGCCCGCGTTCCAGGCGGCGGTTGATCTCGGCGCGGACGGCGTCGAGCTGGACGTGCAATATAGCTCCGACAGCCAACTCGTCGTCATCCACAACCCGACGCTGGACGACATCGCCCCTGGCGAAGGCAAAGTCACGTCACATACCCTGGAAGAGTTGCGCGCCCTGGACGCGGGCGTTGCTTTTAGTCCGGAATTTGCGGGCACAAGAATTCCAACCCTCGATGAGGTGCTGGAACTACTCAAAGACAGGCTGATCGTCAACATCGAGCTCAAGGCGCTGGAAACGACAACGATGGGCATCGGCGTAGACGTGGTTAACACCGTGCGCAACCATCATATGGAAGACCAGGTCATCATCAGCTCCTTCAACCCGATGGCGCTGCGCAAAGCCAAAAAGACCGCCCCGGAGATCGAGTGCGCGGTCCTGCTTGCGCCCGACCTTCCCGGTTGGACGCGCTCCAATCTGGCGCGGCGCTATGCCGGAGCCACGGGGCTGCACCCCGAAGCGGAGATGGTGGACGCGGCCTACATGGCCGCGGCGCGCCGCCAGGGGCTGCCGGTGCGCGTCTGGACGGTCAACGACGAAGCAGAAATGCGCCGCCTCATCGCCCTCAACGTCGCCGCCATCATCACCGACGCACCCGACCTTCTCGCCCGCGTCCTCGCATCTTCCTCCTCTCCCACCGGGAGAGGGCCGGGGTGAGGGAAGTGAGAGAAGCATGACCCTCCCCCCGCGCGCCGCGTCTCTCGCGCCCTTCTTCAACCCCACCGGCGTCGCCGTGATCGGGGCCAGCCGTGACCCGGCCAAATTGAGCTACGGCGTCATGCGCAACCTGCTGGATCCGGCAACCGGCTTCCCCGGCCCGGTCTATCCCGTCAACCCGAAGGCGGACGAGGTGTTGGGGCTACGCTGCTACCCCGATATCGCCACCGTCCCCGATCCGGTTGAGCTGGCGGTCTTGCTCATCCCGGCGGCTCACGTCCCGGCAACGATCGAAGCGTGCGGCCGACGCGGCCTCAAGGCCGCCGTAGTGATCTCCGGCGGCTTCCGCGAGGTCGGCCCCGAGGGCGCGGCGCGTGAGCGGGAGATGGTGGAGATCGCCGCGCGCTACGGGTTGCGTATCATGGGGCCGAACGGCATCGGCGTCATAGACACCGCCACGCCCATCAACACGACGTTCGTCAGGGGAATGCCGGCGCGCGGCGGGATCGCCTTCCTCTCACAATCCGGCGCGCTGTGCGGCGGCGTGATTGACTGGGCCGTTGGCCGGGCGATTGGTTTCAGCAAGCTGTTGAGCGTCGGCAACGAAGCCGACGTCAACGAGACCGACATCATCCCGTACCTCGCCGCTGATGCGGCCAGCAAGGTGCTGGCGCTCTATCTGGAAGACGTCAAGGGCGGTCCGGCCTTTGTGGAAGCGCTGCGTGAGGCCGCGGCGCGCAAACCGATCGTCATCCTCAAATCGGGTCGTACATCCAGCGGCCAGGCCGCGACCGCTTCGCACACCGGCGCGCTCGCCGGGGCGCACGACGCGTTCCGCGCCGCCTGCCGGCGCGCCGGCGCGGTCGAGGTCGAGACGGTCGAAGGGCTGTTTCACGCGGCGCTCGCGCTGGAGCAACAGCCGGCGCCGGAGGGCAATCGCATCGCCATCCTCACCAACTCCGGCGGCCCCGCCGCGCTGGCCGCCGACCGGCTGGAGGAACGCGGGCTGGCGCTGGCGCGCACTTCGCAAACAGTCCGGGCGACGCTGGCAGCAACCTTGCACCCTGAAGCGCAAACCGGCGGCCCGGTGGACATGCTGGGCGGCGCGGATGAGGCGGCCTACGGCGCCGCGCTCAGGCTCGTGCTGGCCGACCCGGCGTGCGACGGCGTCCTGGTGATCCTCGTGCCGCAGATCTTGGTGGACCCGGTGAAGGTGGTGGAAGCCATCGCCGCGGCGGCTCAGGCGCAACCCGCCCCGGCCAAACCCGTGTTGCTCTGCCTGATGGGGGAAGCCAGCCTGGGCGACGCGCAGGTCGCCGCACGCGCCGCGCGCCTTCCGGCCTATACCTTCCCGGAAGACGCCGTGGACGCGTTCTCGGTGTTGTGGCGGCGAGAGCAAGCGTTGCGTAGGATGGCCGCGCCGGACGCGGCGATGGGTGAAGCCGAAAGGGTCGCTACGGCGAAGGCCCGCCGCAAGGCGCAGGACGTGCTGTTGCTGGCGCGTAACGCCGGGAGACAATCGCTCGACGCGACCGAGAGCCGCGCCCTGCTTTCAGCCTACGAGATCCCAACCCCGCCGCAAACGGTCGCCACCGACCCCAACGACGCGGTCGCCTTCGCCGAGCGCATCGGCTATCCGGTGGTGCTCAAGCTCGTCAGCTCCGACATTTTACATAAAACGGACGCGGGCGGCGTGCTCCTCGACGTGCGCGACGCGGAGGTCGTGCGCGCCGGCTTCGCGACGATCCTGGAGAACGCGAAAGCGGCCAACCCGGCGGCGCGGATTCGTGGTGTGCAAATACAAAAGATGATCACCGGCGGGCATGAGGTCATCATCGGGATGAAGCGCGACCCCACCTTCGGCCCGCTGCTGGTGTTCGGGCTGGGCGGCATCTATGTCGAAGCGCTGCACGACGTGGTGCACCGGCTTGCGCCGCTCTCACCTTCCGAAGCCGCCGAGATGATTGACGCCAGCCGCGCCGGACGCCTGCTGACCGGGTTACGCGGGCAAGCTCCATCCGACCGCGCTGCGCTGATCGAGGCCCTCGTGCGCGCCGGCCGCATGGTCGCCCAGCACCCCGAAATCGCCGAACTCGACCTCAATCCGGTGGTCGTCCTCGAAGCCGGCCAGGGCGTCTACGCGCTCGACGCGCGGGTGGTGCTGGAATCGAAATAGCTCAACGCGCAGGCCCCCATCTTGACCTCATAACAACGGTCAAAACGGGGACCTTCTCATTCGTTGCAGCAATTGCTATGCGGCGTGGAACTGCTCCGCGGGGTCGAAGACGGAAATGTCTACCACAACGTTGAGCGGCTCACCCCAGTTGACGTGCAGGATGAACTCCACGCCGCCGTTGTGGGGCGACACATTCGTGACATAGACATCGGCGTCGCCCAGATTAAAGCCGAAGTTCGGCGGCGGCGCAATGCTCGGAACGAGTTCCGACGCCTCCGCCGCAGAAATCAAAACCACGGATTGCTGGGTGATCGGCGGCCAGTTGAAATTCATGCGGCATCGCCCACGCAAACCGTGCGCTTTTGAATAGTAAACCCGAATTGTTCGCGGCATGTCTCTCCCTTTTCAACGCCAGGTGGGTGGTGCATCTCGCGGCTGGCAGCAAGGATAACCCTTGATACGCTATTTGACCATCATTCGTACCTGGCTGTAAACTATTTGTACTCCAATCGCCTCGTTAAGTCAATAGGCTTTGGGCTCTTCTTATCAAATGTTAAGGTTGAGGCTCAATGCCGGCCGCTTTTGTACCGTCTTTACGCGGTGCCTGCCAGGCGATCCGCAACCACGCTGAGCGCGCCGTGATGAGACTTAAGTCTCTGACACCCGCGCCGATTTGTGCTATATTTCATCAGATGCCCCGTTTGGCCGCCAGCCGACCGCGGGCCGCGTCACCCCACGCGAGATCATTAGAGAACACACCTATGACGATGACTCTACGGAAGATCATTTCCATTGATGAGGAGAAATGCGACGGTTGCGGCCTGTGCGTGCCTTCCTGCGCGGAAGGCGCGCTCAAGGTCATAGACGGCAAGCTGCGGCTGGTCAAGGAAAGCTATTGCGATGGGCTGGGCGCGTGTCTGGGCGAATGCCCGCAGGGCGCGCTGAGCATGATCGAGACGTGGGCCGAGCCGTTTGACGAAGCGGAAGCTATGGCCGCCGCAGGCGCGACCCTGCCCACCATGATGCAGGTGCGCCACGTACACGGAACACAAACCGCCGTCGCGGCCTGCCCGTCCATCAACTTCGAGGTCTGGAAAGAGGCGGAGCCGGAACAGCCGATGGTCGAGGCGCGTTCGGAACTGCGCCAGTGGCCCGTCCAGCTCTACCTCATCCCGCCGGATGCGTCCTTCTTGCAGGGCGCAAAGCTGACCTTGATCGCCGACTGCGTGCCCTTCGCCGAACCGAACACCCACGCCAAGTATATCAAGGACTCCGCGATTGCGGTCGGTTGCCCGAAGCTCGATGATGGCCGGGCGTACATCCAGAAGATGGCGCAAATCCTGATCCAATCCGACATCCAGAGCATCCGCGTCGTTCGTATGACGGTGCCCTGCTGCGGCGGCCTGGAAATGATCGTCCGTCAGGCGATGGCCCTCAGCGGGGTGCAGGTTCCGCTGGAAACCGTCGTCGTCAACGCGCACTAAACATCCTGTAGCTTAGCCCCTTGTGGGCGTTTGCGACGACGCCCACAAGGGGCTAAGCTACAGGCCATTCGATAGCCGAGAACACACATGCAGCAGCCAACGCCCGAACCGACGCCCGTACAACCGGCCCGCACATCCTTCCTCAAGCACTTCCCGCTCTGGGTCTGGATCGGGCTGGCCGCGCTCCTGGGCGGCATCATCGGGCTGAGCGGGTTCACCTTCGCCTATGCCGAGGGCGCCTCGTACTTCGTGGATGACCCGAACGCGTGCGTGAACTGTCACGTCATGCGCGACGAGTTCGACGGCTGGAGCCACGGCCCGCACGCGCACGTCGCCACCTGCAATGACTGCCACGCGCCGCACAACAGTATTATCAGCAAATATGCCGTGAAGGGCATCAACGGCTTCCGGCACAGCCTGATGTTCACCACCGGCCGCTTCGAAGAGCCGATTCGCATCACCGAACTTAACCGTAATGTCACGCAACATGCCTGCCTGTCCTGTCATGCCGATGTGACCGTCGCCATGAACCACGCGACCACCGACGACCCGACCAGTTGTCTCACGTGTCATCAAGGCATCGGGCATGGCAAATAAACCGTTGGAACCGGACGATCTGGAGGAGACGCCGATGACGACACCTGAACCCCAAACCCCCGCACGCCGCAATTGGCTATGGATCGGTCTTGCCTTTGTCGCCGGCCTTGCCATCATGGCGGGCGCGGCCTCTCTGCTGACCAGCGTCACCACGCACAAGGCCGAAGAAGCAGAGTATCCGCTCAAGGTAGTGCAGATTGCGCCGAACGAGCTGGACCCGGCTGTCTGGGGGCAAAATTTCCCGCGCCAGTACGATTCGTTCAAGAAGACCGAGATTACCGGCCCCGACACGGAAACCCCTTACGGCGGGGCCAACCCGTACAGCAGGCTGGAACGCAACCCCATCCTCAAGCGCATCTGGGCGGGCTACTCCTTCGCCGTGGACTATAACGAAGAACGCGGCCACTTCTATGCCCTGTCCGACCAGAAAGAGACGAAGCGACAGGAAGTCGTCGCGCAACCCAGCGCGTGCGCCAACTGCCACACCGCCGAAGCGCCACAACTGGCCGCCAGCATGGGCTGGGAAGAGTTCAACCACACGCCTTATAAAGAACTGCAAGACCAGTTCCACACCGGCTCTTCCTGCGCCGATTGTCACGACCCTGACACGATGGAGTTGCGGGTCACCCGCCAGGCGTTCATCAACGCGCTGAATGAGCAAGGCATTGACTGGACGAAGGCAACGCGGCAAGAGATGCGTTCTTACGTCTGCAACCAATGCCACGTCGAGTATTACTTCAAGGGCGACAACAAGGTCCTCACTTTCCCCTGGGCCAACGGCAAACGCATCGAGGATATCGAGAAATACTACGACGACGCCGGCTTCAAGGACTGGACGCACAAAGAAACCAACGCGCCCATGCTCAAGATGCAACACCCGGAGACGGAACTCTTCAGCACCGGCATCCATGCCCGTACGGGCGTGGCCTGCGCCGACTGCCACATGCCCTACGTGCGCGAAGGCGCGATCAAGGTGTCCGATCACTGGCTGCGCAGCCCGCTGAACAACCTGAACCAGGCCTGCGGCACTTGCCACAAACAGGATGAGCAAGAGCTAAAAGACCGGGTGCTCACCATCCAAAACAACACCGCAGAACTGTTGCGCAGCAGCGAAGCGGCGTTGGGCGACGCGATGGATGCGATCGTCGCGGCGCAGAACGCCGGCGCGACCGACGCGCAACTCGAGGAAGCGCGCTACCTGCACCGCCGGGCCTCCATGCGCTGGGACTTCATCGCCTCAGAAAACAGCACCGGTTTCCACAGCCCACAAGAGGCCGCGCGCGTCCTGGCGAATTCGATTGACTTCGCCCGCCAGGCGCAGATTGCTGCGGAACGGGTGACGCCGCAGGGCGCGACCGCCGCCGCACAATAACCGACAACGCGTCGGGAGCGACCCGACGCAATAAATAACACAAAAAACAGGCCGGAATCGTGATGATTCCGGCCTGTTTTTCTTGCGTGTATCAACCGGCCTGGAGTGCGCATCCTGAGTGGCACGTCGCAAAACTACATTGCGGAGTCAGCATCCTCAGATGCGTACGCCGCAGGGGGTACTGAGGGTACGCACTCCGCGGAGAGGGCTGTTCCACATATGCATCCCACGGAGCGCCACTTCTACTTTGTCACTCAAGCGCGTGACAAAGTATACTGTGAGTAGCCAAAAATCATCGCATGAAAAGGCAGGTGCGTATGAGCTTCCCCAGATCCAGCGGCGTGCTGTGTCACCCGACCTCGTTTCCCGGCCGGCATGGCATCGGCGACCTCGGTAAAGGCGCCTATGACTTCATCGGCTGGCTCGCCGGGGCCAAACAACAGCTCTGGCAGGTGCTTCCCCTGGGACCAACCGGCTACGCGGATTCGCCCTATCAATCCTTTTCGGCCTTTGCGGGCAACCCCCTGCTCATCAGCCCCGATGGGCTGGCGTGGTCAGGCTTGCTGCCGCCGGACGCCCTGCTGGACGCGCCCGCGTTCCCGACGGATCGCGTGGACTTCGGCCCGGTCATCGCTTACAAAACGCGGCTCTTTCGGCGCAGCTTCGAACATTTCAGCGCCGCGGCCACGGATGACCAGCGCCGCGGCTTCGAGGATTACCGTCAGGCCCACGCCGCCTGGCTTGCCGACTACGGTCTCTTTATGGCGCTCAAGGGGTACTTCGGCGGCGGCAGTTGGCACGACTGGCCGCGCGACATTCGCCTGCGCCGGCCTGAGGCGCTGACCTACTATCGGGCAATGCTGGCGGATGAAGCTACCTACCACGAATATCTCCAATGGGTCTTTGCGGAACAATGGGGCGCGCTCAAGACACACGCCAATGACCTCGGCATCCAGATCATCGGCGACGTGCCGATCTTCGTCGCCGAAGACAGCGCCGACGTGTGGAGCCACCCCGATCTGTTCCAGCTCGACGAGGAAGGCAGCCCGACCGTCATTGCGGGTGTGCCGCCCGATCTCTTCTCGGAGACGGGGCAACGCTGGGGCAACCCGCATTACCGCTGGGATGTGATGGCCGCGAACAACTACCAGTGGTGGCGCGACCGGGTGCGGCGCACGCTCCAGCTCGTGGACGTCATCCGCATAGACCACTTCCGAGGCTTCGAGGCGTATTGGGAGGTCGCCGCGACGGAGCCGACGGCGACCAACGGGCGCTGGGTCAAGGGGCCGGGGGCGGCGCTCTTCCAGGCGCTCGAAGCCGACCTGGGCCGCCCGCCGATTATCGCGGAGGACCTGGGCGTCATCACGCCGGAGGTGGACGCCCTGCGCCATCAGTTCGCGTTCCCCGGCATGAAGATCCTCCAGTTTGCCTTCGGGATGGAGAACAACCCACAGTATCTGCCGCACAACTACGAGCGCAACTCGATCGTCTACCCTGGCACGCACGACAACAACACCGTGATCGGCTACTTCAACGAGGCCGACCGCAAGCCGGCGGAGAAGTGGAACTGTCTGCGTTACCTTGGCAGCGGATGTGACCCTGTGGGCGATGGGGGCGACCTGCCGTGGGAATTCATCCGCGCGGCGTGGAGTTCGGTATCGAATCAGGCGGTGACCTGTCTGCAAGACGTGATGAGCCTCGGGGCCGAGGCGCGCATGAACTTCCCCAGCACGCAGAGCGGCAACTGGCAATGGCGCTATACGCCCGACATGCTGACGGACGCGCGCAAGGCGCGCCTGCGCGAGCTGACGGAGATCTTCGAGCGCGCCGCGCCAAAGCCGAAAGAGGCCGAACAGACCAACGCATCGTTATGACAACTAGCACAAAAGTTCGTTTTGTGGTATAATGGGGAATCTTATCCGAAAATCCCAGAGCAACATATCTTTTCCTTCGTAGTGACAGCTTCAGCCGTTGTATTGCCCCCACGGCTGAAGCTGTCACTACGAAGGAGAGCGACACGCAGTTTTCGGATAAATACAAAGTCAGAACGATCCGAACGTTAGACGTTAGACATTTAGACAGGGGGTCATTGAGTCTAACGATCAGATCCAGCCAGGAGTGGCTACACGCGGGAGGCTATAAAGCCCTTAAAGAGCCACTCTTGTTTCGACGCGTCTGCTTTTAACGCATACCACGCGTTAAGACATTTTCGCCTCACCAAAACGGCTTCTGATATCAACTTTAGACGAAATGACCTCCTGTCTAAATGTCTAACGTCTAACGTTCGCCGCGGCGCATCTGAGGATGCGCACTCCGCGGGAGAGGATGTGCGCTTCGCGACCAACCCTTGATTCCTTATTTACTTGTCTACATGTCTACTTACCGGAACTTCATGGCGAGATGGGGCGCTGCACGCGGCCGAGCTCGGAGCCGTCCGCGGCGCGGTAGAGGATGAGCTGGATGCTGTAGGGGCCGCCCGGTGCACCAGGTGGGATGGGCAAATCATACACGTCCTGCACCAGTTCGCCGGGAACCCAGGCCGTTGTGGGATACGCGAAATGCACCGGGATGCGGTCGTCGGCGACGATCACTTGCCCACCCGCATCCAGCAGGCGCGCCGAGATTTTTAGCTCTTCACCGATGGGCGCGGAAGTCGTCCACACGGGGGACACACGAATCACCGGGCCGGCATGTGTTTGATGCCCCTCGATCGTAAGGTTTGTCATCATAACGCTCGCGCCGATCGGCTCGCCGTCGGGCGCGGGGGCAGGCTGCGCCTTTGGACTCACGGCGATCAGCGGTCCGGACGCATCCAGGCTGTAGCGCGCAGCCGCCCCCGGCAGGTCACGCGTGATGTACACCGGCTCACCCGCGGCCAGCCCCCGCTCGATGGCCGCAAAGCGCGCCTCCTCGCTGTCCGCCGGGGTCACCGCCACATCTGGGCGCGCCCTCAGCACATCCCGGAAATAGCGTAATAACGTCGTCTCGCCCAGCAGCCCTACCACTCGCCCGCCTGGCGCGACGGCGTTCATCAGCGCGTCCGCGCCCGCATCGTAGACCGCCCAATCCGCGCTGCGATCCATCTCGTCGAAGCCGGACACCGCCGACTGCACCGGCTCGAAGAGGAAGACCAACGCCGTGAACAAGATCGCCGCACCCAACACGAACGGTCGCGCCGAGGACGGCAAACGCAGGCTGCGCGCTTGCCCCACGCCCCACACCGACAGGCCGTCAATCAACGAAGTCAACCCCCAGGCGGCCCACAGGGCGACCAGGATGAACGCCGGGATGAAGAAAACGCCGATGTCCTGCACCTTATAGGCCATCCCGAAGACGATTTGCGTGATCGTCGCGATGAGGAGAAAGGCCCAGCGCCGGCGGCTGAAGCGCCACCCGCTGAGGACGCCGAGGAATGCGGCCAGAATCAGCAGCGCGCCAAATTGTTGCAGGAAGAGCGCCACATAATCGCCGGGGCCGCGCTGAATGTTGAAGGGGTTGCCCGTCAGGAAGATGCGGTAATCGCTCGCCAGCACCCAATCGAGCGTGCCGCGCAGCGTGGGAACGTACGTCCCATCCAGGGAACTCGTCGTCTGGCCGCGGATGGGCAGATACAGATATAGCAGGAGCGGAAGCAGAGCCGCGGCCAACGGCTTGACCCAGCGCGCAGGTTGGCGCAGCAAGTTGGGATCGGTCCAGAACAGGAAGACCAGGGTCGCCGGGACCAGCAGGGCAATCAACCGATGGTGCGCCAATGCCAGCCCGAACACCAGCGCGGCGATCACGAGATAACGATCGTCCGGTGCATGCGCGCCGGTCTGCATGACGCCTTCCTCCCACTTCAGAATGAGGAGGAGGAACAGCACAGAGAACAACCCGTGCAGCGCATACACTTCCGCGATGGTCGCCTGCGACCACCAGACCGGCGAGATCATCAGCGCGACCGCGGCAATTATTGCCGCCGCGCGATTCCCCGCGACGCGCCGCGCGACCAGATAGAAGACGCCCACCGTCACCGCGGCCGCCAGCGCCGAAAGCAGGTTGACCCTGCCCGCGGGGTCACGGAATGGAATGACCTTCGACGCGACGAAGCCGCCCATCGTGTAGAGCGGATAGCCGCTGGGGTGCGCGATGCCCGCGGTGGGCAGCACCACCTGGAACTCCAGGCTGTCATCGAAAACCGTCGCCACGGTCGGCGCGGCCGTTGCCACATACAACACCAGGCTTACCAACGTCAAGACGAATGCCCAGACGGTGTCTTTACGGCGCACTATGAACGTCCTTCCAGACGCGCCAGCATTCCCGGCACGTGTGTCCCCTGCCAGTAAACCCGCCCACAGCCCGCGCAGCGGCGAAACGTCGGTTGCGTCTGCCAGACATACGCAGGGACGAGGTCACGCGCGTCCGCGTGCGCCAGTTCTTCCAGCACGCCGTTGCATTCCGGGCAGCGCGTCAACGGCCCGGGTGGGTCGCCCAGCGCTGCGCGCACCTCGGCGAGTTGGGCATCCAGCGTTTCTGCGGAGACCAGCAACGCATTCACGCCGCGCCGCGCCGCCAACTGGTGATCGCGCGTGATGACCAGGCGGCCCTCGGCGCGCGCCTGGTCGGCCAGCGCCGCATCACTGCCCTCGCGCCAGTAAAGCGTATCATAACCCAGTAACCTTAGCCAACGCGCCAGGCGACCCAACATGGCGTCTACGTAGAGTCGTGGCGGCGGCTCTTTGGCACAATGGTCATCCTGTGGTAGCATAGTGTGCATTATGGTTCCACCGGTGTCTGTGACAGGATGCCGGTAATATGGTTGGAGATCCCTCATGCCCGAATTCTCGCCCCTGCTTTCCGGTATGGCGTTTTTGACGCCGCTCGGTTACGCCCTCGTCGCCGTAGCCGGGCTGCCTGAAGAACGCGCACGCCACGCAGCCTTGAGCATGTTGGCGGCGCTCGGCCTGGCCGTGGTGGGTTACGTCGCGACCGGTTTCGCCCTGGAATACGGCGGCGTCGGGCTGATTCGCAACCTGCCCGGCACGGAGGGCCTGATCTGGGAATGGTCGGCCATCGGCGAGACATGGGGCGCAGGTTGGGGCATGGCCGGGCTGGCCGGTTGGGGCCTGACCGGGTCGGCGGCCACCACCGGCGCATACATACTGGCGCTCGCCAGCCTGCCCTGGGTAATGACCGCCGCATTGATCCCGCTGATCGCCCTGCGCGGCGTCGCGCCTGCCTGGGGTTCCGCGCTCGCCGGGTTATTGGTCGGCGCGATCCTTTACCCGTTGGCGGGCAACTGGATCTGGGGGGGCGGCTGGTTGGCCGGCCTGGGGCAAAATCTGGGTCTGGGCCACGGGTTTGTTGATTTCGGCGGCGCGGGTCTCGTGCATTTGTTGGGCGCGGCCGTGGCCGCTGCGGGCATCGTGGTGTTCCTGCGGCGCAAGCCGCGTATCCGACCGGATGAGTCCGTTGCCCTCCCGCCCGTTCATCTGCCGCTCCTGGGCGTCACCGGCGCGTTGCTCCTGCTGGTGGGGCTGCCGGCATGGCTCTTCAGCAACCCGCTGATTGACCTTGCAACCATTGACCCCGCCCGCACGAGCCTCAATGTGGTCTTGCTCGTTGCTGCGGGCGCGCTGCTGCCGCTCTCATATACCTGGTTCGTATCCGGGTCTGCCGATCCATTGATGGCGGTGCGCGGCGTTGCCGCAGCGTCCGTGGTAGCGTTTGCGACCGCGCCCTTCATCACACCCGTAGTCGCGCTGGGGCTGGGGGCAACCGCCGGCCTGCTCATACCCTTCGTCCTCTATGTCACGGATCGTATTTTGCGGCTGGATGATTCCGCCGCCGTCCTGATCATGCACGGCCTGGCCGCGGCCGCGGGGCTGCTGGCGCTGGGCGTTCTGGCCGACGGCGGCAACGGCCAAGGGTGGAATGAAGTTGGCGGCGGGGTGACGGGTCTTCTCGCCGCGCCGGGCCTCCAGCCCGACTTCCCCGGCCAACTCCAGGCCCAGGCGGTGGGCGTCGCTATGCTGGCAGTGGTCGGCTTCTTTGGCGCGTGGCTCTGTTTTGCGCCGCTGGCCTTGTTGGGCCGGCTCCTCACGTCCACACCCACAGCGTCAACTGTTATGTCAACACCGTCAACAGTCCTGGTTGAGGGCGATGCGCCGCTCGTCCTCGAAGAAGAATTTATCCCCGATCTTCCTGATGACCCGATAATCCAACTTTCGGCCGGCGAATCCTAGCATAACCCTGGTAGTCTAGCCCCTTGTGGGCGTCACATTGTGGACGCCCACAAGGGGCTAGACTACAGAATTTTTCAGAGCCACCTCATCCAGCGTGGTGTAGACGGCGCCCGCGGGACGTAGTTCACTGCGAATCAGATTGACCCGCGCGACCCGCTGCTTTCCTAGTTCCTCAACGACAGAATTTTCGACGGCCCTGCCAACCGCAGCCACGGCGCGCGCATCGGCGTTGCGCGAGACACGCCCCAGCGTCAGATGTGGGGTGAACCCACGCGCCTCGGGCGGCCAGCCCAACGGCGCGACGTGATCTTCGACGGCGCGCTGTAGCCTTACCAGGGCATTCCCTGGCGCGCGTACGGCCACCCAGATGACACGCGGCTTGTTACAATTGGGGAAGCACCCGCGGCCCTCGAAGGCCAACTCGAATGGGGCGAACATCGCGCACGCATCCTGCATGGCCGCGATGATCTCCGGGATGCGTTGCGGTGGGGTGTCGCCGAGGAACTTCAGGGTGAGGTGCATCCCCGTCAGCGCGACCCACTTGACGCTTCCCGCGGGCATCTGCTTCTTGAGCCGGTTTTGCAGAGTCAGCAAGGATTGCCGGAGTGGTTCGTCCAACTCCACGGCGATGAAAGTGCGCAGCAGTTCGTCGGCCATCTCGTCCTACCCAGGCAAGTTATCGTCTACCGGTCAGGCTACGAAGGGGATGGATTCTTAGTTTTCGGCTTGCCCGCGCTCCAGGCGGATGCGCCGGGCGATGCTGGAGAGGTCTTCCACATGGCTCTCAGCGTTAACATCGCCGAACGCAGAGAGCAGGTCATTGAGCCGGACCACCTCATCTTCGATCTCCTCGGCAATGTGCGCGGCGCGTGCGCCGTCCAGATCCATGGCGTCCAACATCTGCACCTGCGAATAGATCGTGCTCATCGAGGCCAGCGAATCGTCCAGTTGCAGGCGCGTGCGGCGCATCAGGCGCACCAGCGCGTCGAGTTGCACCTGCTGCTCTTGATAGCCTTCCAATGTCCGGGCCATTTGTTGGCGCACATCCGGGTCGGTCTCGCCCTGCATCTGGCGCTGCAAGCGCGCGATGTTCTGCGGCGCTTCCTGAATATCGCGCTGGATGAGCTTGTCGGACTCGAAGTTGCCCAGCCGGTTTGCCAGTTGCGTCACGCGCTCTTCCCACCGCGCGAGGCGGGGCAGGATGTTCGCGATGGTATCTGCCAGCGGCCCCTTGCGGCGGTTGCGAATCAACGTCTGAATCCGCAGGCGATAGGCCGCCGCCCGCTCACGGTAATATGACGGCGGATGCGGCGCCTTCTCCCGCTCCGTGCGAAACGGGTTGGTCACGCGCGGCGCGGAGACCGGCTCCACGTAGGGTTCGGCGGTGCGGGTCTCAGTCATCGTTTCCGGGATCGCGCCGCGCGCGTTCTGCGGCTTGCGCACCACCGTGAGCACGATCAGCGCGATGATGACCAGCGGCGCCATGCAAAACGTCATCATCAGGCCCATGTTGACCGCCACACTCGGTCCGATCATCAAGATGAGCATCAGGAAGCCCAGCGCGATCATCATGCCGCCGATCATCACCCCGGGGAAAGAGCCTGGCGGCCGGCGCGATCCGCGGTCGAAGCGGTCGCGACGATGCGTGTGGCGATGATTCCGGCCACGCTCGTGCTTGTTATTCGCAGCCAACAAGATCAGCCCGGCCACAACCTTGCCCGCGTTCTCGAACATTCTGGGGATATTCGACTCATTCACATCACACCGCCGTTAGTAACCAATACGTTTAAAGGCCTCCGGGTCCGCTGGGCCTTCGGCCGTATCCCAATAAATCGTCGCATCCAGCCCCATTTTGGCCGTGCGGCTTTTCTGCCCCGGTATATGCACCGCCGACGGATCCAGTGAGCTGGAAGGCTGGTCAGACAATACGATCAAATCACGATCCGCCTGAAATCGGGTGGCGATAGCCCACTCCACGTCATGCGGATCAAACGGATCCACGTCATCATCCACGACCACGACGTGTTTCAGCGAGCCGTGGCCGCGGAATGCCGCCGCGATGGCCTGCGCGCCGTCATCGGGGGCGCGCCTGGCAATCTGCACCACCGCATGGAGCCACGATGCACCACCCGGCGTAATATTCACATTTTTGCACGCCGCAACCTCATTCACCGCCGCGTAGATGGTTGGTTCGCGCGGCATCCCCATCAGCAGCCTGTGCTCCAGCTTGCCGGGCAGCAACGCCTGATAGATCGCGTCGCGCCGGTGCGTCACCCGGTCAATCTCGATCACCGGCTGTTGGCGCACGAAGTCATACGTGCCGGTCAGGTCTACAAACGGGCCTTCGCTCACCAGTTCCCGCGTGATGCGACCTTCTAATACAAATTCCGCGGCGGCAGGCACGCAAATCCCGTTCGCGCCGCGCACTATCGGCGTATCCGCCAGCGCCTGGGCGATGGTCAACTCATCCACACCTACGGGCGGGGCCATCGAGGCCGCCAGCAATACGTGTAACGGCAGCCCGATGCAGATCGAGACGGGCAGACCGTCTTCATAGCCGGCCGCGCCGCTCAGCACGAGGCGGCGCCAGGCCGCATCTGTGCCGCGCCGCTCGACAATGCGCGCCGTGACCCGATCCTTGCCCAGCCGCAGCAGCCGGTGATACGAGGCGTTTGGCCCCGTCTCCGGGTCATTGATGAAAACCACGGCAGCCGAGGCATACGCGCCAGCGTCATCGGGATAGTGCGTCAGAAACGGGAGCGCTTCCAGATCCACTTCCGGCTGCGCCACTTCCTGGCACGGCCCGGCGGCCCACACCGGCGGCGGCTGCGGCGATTCGAGCGCATCGGCCAGGCGAAAGATGATCTGATCCGTCGGGACATCGAGCGCGAGGCCGAAATAGCGCCGATCCGAGCAGACACCGGAGACAACCGGGAAGCGGCTGTCGCGCACGCATGTAAATAACACTGGACGGCCGTCAACCGCGGCGATCTCGCGCGCCATCTCTAGGTAGGGGTCAACCTCCCGTTCGATCTCAACCAGAACCCCCTGGCCGCGGGCTACTTCGATAAAATCGTGTAGATCCATGCCGTCCGCGTGTTTTCCTGAATCCGCTCGCCCCTCGCGCGCGATGCGCTTTAACTCAATACGAGCGTCAGACCCAAAAGGTGTCACGTTGAGCCGTCCGCGTCGGAAACCTGCGTCAGGATCACCCCAACGGCCCCCGCCGCGCACAGCCGATCCGCCACGGCGTCCGCCGTTTCCGGCGTCACCAGCGCGATGAGATTGCCGCCCCGCCCGCCGCCGGAAAGCTTGGCCCCGGTCGCGCCGGCGCTGCGCGCTGCGTCCGCCAACCGATCCAGTTCGGGCGAAGAGACGCCAAGCTCCTGAAGCCCAGTGTGATTCGCGTCCATCAACGGGCCGAGCCGAGCCGACGCGCCCGCAGCAATCGCCGCGCGCGCCGCTTCGGCAATCGCCGCGATCCGGTCGAAACGCGCTTCGAGCGTCGCCGGATCGCGCTCCCAATCGCGGCGCACGTCGCCCACGGTGATCTTCGTCGGGCTGCGCACACCGGTATCGGCGATTGCCAGCCAAAACGGACGCCCAACCGGAAATCGTTGCGGCGGTTGGCCGCGGACGAAGAAAACCGGCTGCTCGTAAGAGATCACCGTGTTGTCAATCCCGCTGGGGTTGCCGTGGTGCAGCCGATCCACCTGATACACCAGGTCGCAGACCTCGGCGGGCGTCAGCGGCGTTTGGGCAGCCACAGCCAGCGCGCGCACAATGGCCGCAGATACGGCGGCTCCGCTGCCCAGCCCGCCGGCGATGGGGATGGTTGAGTGAACGGTGAGACGCCACGCGGGAGGTGCTGCCATCCCCAGATGCGCCAGCGTCAGCCGGACCGCGGACGCCAGGGGATGATCGAGCGGCGCAGACTCCAGGCAGAACTCTTCGCCCAGGTCCGGGGCGTAAATCGCAAAGCCGCAGCCTGACGGCGCGCATTCTATGGTCGCCTCAGCGCGCACCGCGGTCACCGGAATCGCCAGGGCCGGTCGGCCGTAGACCACCGCGTGCTCGCCGAAAAGGATGACCTTGCCCGGAGCGGAGCCTGTGCTTTGAATCATCGCCGTCATATCCAGTCCGGCTATCATAGCACAAACCGAGCGCCCGGCCAAAGGATATCGCGACCCGGCCAGGAATTCCAAATGTAGGCGCTTGTCAGGCGTGGAGTTGAGGCTTTAGCCGGTTTTTTTGCGGTAACAAGAGTTTTGGGCGCAACCGACTAAAACCTCAACTCCGGGTACATTTGGAATTCCTGCCGACCCGGCGCGGCAATCGCGAGGGTGGTATAATTCCAGCGTCGCAACAAACAGAAGGAGCCACGTATGGAAACGACTCAAGTTGCACCACAAACCATCATCTGGCCGTTATTGGCCGGTGTTCTGATTATCCTGACCAACGCATTCTTCGTCTTGGTGGAGTTCGCCGTGGTCACCGTGCGCCGGGGACAGGTCGAGCGGTTGGCGGAGGAAGGCGTGCGCGGCGCGGAACCGGTGCTCAACTTGCTCAAAGACACCGATTGGGCGATTGCTGCATCGCAACTGGGCATCACGGTGGCCTCGATCTTGTTGGGTGTGGTGGCGGAGGAGCCGCTGCAACAACTGTTGGCGCCGAGCCTCGCGCGGATTTTCGGGCGCGTGCCCTTCCTGGCCGGGCTTTCCACTGCGCTGGCGACGATCATCGTCTTGCTCATCCTGTCGTTCTTTCACATGGTCATCGGCGAACAAACCCCGAAGACGATTGCCTTGCGCTACCCTCTGCGCGCCGCCCTGGTCATCGGCCGCCCGATGAGCATCTTCGCGCAGGTCGCTCGGCCGCTGATCTGGGTGGTGGACAAATCTACGGCGCTGGTGCTCAAGATCCTCAGCATCGGCGGGCAGACGGGCGGTCACGGCATTCATACGGTGGAAGAGCTCAAAGATGTAGTGCGCGAAAGCCAGGAAGGCGGCGTCATTGCTTACGATGATGAGCGCATGTTGCTGCGGGCGATGGAGTTCGGCGGGCGCTTCGTCCGCGAAGCCACCATCCCGCGCACCGAGATCATCGCCATCGAGAACACCGCGACCCTGGGCGAACTCCTGACAACGTTCAAGACGTATCGTCATTCACGCTTCCCGGTTTACGAGGAAGACCTGGATCACATCTGCGGCATCGTGGCGATGAAAGACGTGTTGCCGCTGCTGACCGACGACCCGAGCGCCGTGGACAAGCCGATCACCGAGCTGGGGATCATCAAGCCGGCGCTTGTCGTCCCCGAAAGCCGGCACATCGGCGACCTGTTCAGCGAGATGCGTCGGGATCATAATCACATGGCGATCGTGATTGACGAGTTCGGCGGCACCGCCGGGATGGTGACGGCGGAGGAACTGGCCGAGGAGGTCGTTGGCCGGCTCACCGATGATTGGGTTAACGAACCACCCGCCGTGCATGACGTCGGCAGCGGCGTGTTCGAGATTGACGCTCACAGCCGCGTGGACGAGGTCAACGAGGCGCTGGGCCTGGACCTGCCCACCGCCCCCGATTATGAAACGGTCGCCGGGTTCCTGCTTTTCCTGATTCGCCGCATCCCCCGGCAGGGCGAACAGATCAACTATCGTGATCTGCGGTTCACCGTGTTGAAAATGGTCGGTCCCCGTATTGACCGTCTGCGCGTCGAGAAGCTCTGACAGCGGGCGCGGCCTGTGCTATAATCAACAAGATTGGCGCGGAGCGATCCGCATCCCGTGAATATCTATCCGAACCCCGTAGTTTAGCCCCTTATGGGCGTCGTCGACGGGCACAAGCCCTGAACTGCGGAAATCTCCATTTGGGAGCATTTCTATGGCAGAAATCATGCGCATCAAAGATATTGCCCAACACGTCGGCCAACACGTCAGCGTGCAGGGCTGGTTACAACTCAAGACCGACAAGGGCAAGCTGCAATTCCTGCGCGTGCGCGACGGCACCGGCGTCGTGCAGGCGGTCATCTTCCGCGATAACGTCAGCCCGGAAACGCTGGAAGACGCCAAGCGGCTGCCGCTGGAATCGTCGCTGGTCGTCACGGGTACGGTGAAAGAGAACTCACGCGCGCCCGGCGTCCCCGGCGGCTATGAGATAGACGCCGACGGGCTCACCGTGATCCAGGAATCTGAGGAATTCCCGATCAGCCCGAAGGAGCACGGCGTCGAGTTCCTGATGGACAACCGCCACCTGTGGCTGCGCTCGAACCGGCAATGGGCGATCCTGCGCACGCGCGCCGTGATCGTCAAGGCGATGCGCGACTGGCTGGACGACAACGGCTTCATCCTCGTGGATACGCCCATCCTCACCCCGGCGGCGGCGGAGGGCACGACGACGCTCTTCCAGACCGATTATCACGGGACGCCGGCCTTCCTCGCGCAGACGGGCCAGCTTTACAACGAGGCCAACATCTTCGCCTTCGGGAAAGTCTATTGCTTCGGGCCGACTTTCCGCGCGGAAAAAAGCAAGACGCGCCGCCACCTGCAAGAGTTCTGGATGGTCGAGCCGGAAATCGCTTTCTGTAAGCTGGAAGACCTGCTCGAAGTCGAGGAGCAGTACATCAGCTACATCGTGCAGACCGCGCTGCGGGAATGCCGGGCCGAGTTGGAGGCGCTGGAACGCGACACCACGGCGCTGGAAAAGGTGATCCCACCCTTCCCGCGCATTAGCTATGACGACGCGGTGGCGATGATCAACGAGGCCGCGGGGCGCGGCGTCACCGTGCCGCCCAACGACGAGCCGCTGCCGCCGATCGAGTGGGGGGGGGATTTCGGCGCGCCGCACGAGACGTACATCGCCGGGCAGTTCGACCGGCCCGTGTTCGTGCATCATTATCCCAGCGCGATCAAGGCCTTCTACATGGAGCCGGAGCCGGGGCGACCGGAGGTGTGTCGCAGCGCCGATTTGTTGGCCCCGGAAGGCTACGGCGAGATCATCGGCGGGTCGGAGCGAATGAGCGATCCGGACTTGCTGCTGGCGGCGATTGACCGGCACGGGCTGCCGCGCGAGGCCTACCAATGGTACCTCGACCTGCGGCGATACGGCTCCGTGCCGCACAGCGGGTTCGGCCTGGGCGTGGAGCGCACTGTCTCATGGATCTGCGGCCTCGACCACATCCGCGAGACCATCGCCTTCCCGCGCATGCTCAACCGATTGTATCCATAGTCACCACGAAGGAAAGAAGAAACGAAGGTTTTTTTCTTTAGAATCCTTCGTTTCTTCGTTCCTTCGTGGTGAATCTTCCTATGCTCGAAGGTTATTTTCCTGCGTTTGCGTTGATCTTCGCGGTCGGGGCGGTGGTTGCGGCGCTGATGGCGCCGGCGGCGATTGCGCTAGGGACGCGCTTGGGGCTGGTGGATCGGCCCGGCGGCAGGAGACAGCATCGCGGGGCGATCTCCCGGTTGGGCGGTATCGCGCTGTATGCCGGGTTCATGGCCGCAGTGCTGGCGACAGTCGTGCTACCTTCCGGCTGGTTCCCGCCCAGCCTCGACCCGAATGAGGCGTTGCGGCTGACCGGACTGCTGGTCGGCGCGACCTTCGTCTTCATCTTCGGCCTGCTGGATGACCGTTTTCAATTCTCCAGCGGCCCGCAGTACCTCGCGCAGTTCCTCTCCGCGCTGATCGCCATCGCCTTCATCATCTTCATCGAGCGCGTCAACAACCCGTTCGGCGCAGGGCAGATCATTTTCCCGCGCCCGCTGGTGTGGCTGCTGACGATCTTCTGGTTCATGGGGATGATTAACACCATGAACTGGCTGGACGGGATTGACGGGCTGGCGGCGGGGACGGCGGCGATCATGTCGGGCATCCTGGCGCTGCACATGATCCGCGAGGGGCAGTTGAGCGTGGCGCTGCTGCCGCTGGCGCTGCTGGGCGCGACGGCGGGCTTCCTGCCGTTCAACTTCAACCCGGCGCGCCTCTTCATGGGCAGTTCCGGCTCCTACTTCCTCGGCTGGACGCTCGCCGCGCTGGGGATCATCGCGGGCGCGAAGGTGGCGACGGTGCTGCTGGTGATGGGGCTGCCGATCCTCGACGTGGCGTGGCTGATGGTCAATCGCTGGCGGCGCGGCGGCTCGCACGGGATGGGCGTCAGCGGGCGCGACCACCTGCACCATCGCCTGCTGGACCGGGGCTTCACCCAGCGGCAGATCGTGCTGGGCTATTACGCGTTCTATCTGGCGTTCGGCGCGGCCGCGCTGGGGCTGGAGAATCGGCTCTACAAGGTGGTCGCGCTGCTGGTGCTCACGGGGTTGGCGCTTGCGGTGCTGGCGTGGGCAGGGCGCGGAGTGGGGGAGAAGTCGCCGCGCAGGTGAAGCTCAATGATGAGAGGATTAGCTCTCAAATACATCTGATCCAAAAGTCTCTATATGGAAGGCGATAGCGGACTTAACATCCGCTAAAGCTTCTTCGTAACTATCGCCTTCCCCCACAACTACTCCGCGCAACCCCAAAGGATAGGCGACGTATCCATCAGCATGTTTTTCGACGATGATTTTAAGCTGTCGAACCATCTTGATCTCCTGACAAGCTACCTGCTGGCGGCTCAATAATAGCATGAAGCAAAAGCACCAGCAACCGGAACGACCCTGGTTTGGGCCGGCCGCGCCGCGGGGACAGGGATCAGGTTAGTTCCTATGCCGGCTCATAGCGCGCGCAATATCATCCAGCACTGCGATGATCAGCGCAGGGTCGCCGTCCTCTAGCGCGGCATTGAGATACGCCAGCATATCTTCCACTGTTTCGAGATGCTCGGCGGCATCCCACGGACGAGTCTTTATCAACTGTTGCCCTCGCTGCACAAAGTAAATCGTGCGCCTGTGGTCATTATCGAAGAAATCGTTCCATGCCGAGGGAAAACAACAGGGCCTCCTCGACCTGGGCCATCTTGCTCTCACTGAGGATCGTAATCAGGCCATCCACTTTGGTTTTTGTCACGGTCTGCACATTGTGGAGATTCGCAGCGCACTCTGTGGGAAGGCCATCGTCGGGCCCAAGGCGCACAGTCGTTGGGGTCTGCCTTATGGTCGTTGTAATAGGCGCCACGGTGACGGCAGACAGATAGCCAATAGCCGAAGCGCGCGTGAGGATGACCACCGGCCGCCGCTTATCCGGGTAGTCGAAATCGGTCCAACGCACCTCACCGCGCTTCATTGCGCCCCACCATCACCCCAGTCTTGCACCGTCTCCCAGACGATGACCTCATTCGGGTCCTGCGGAAGCAAAGCGTAGCCCTCAGCATCCTGACGCTCCATCTCCTTAATCCGCAACTGGAACAGGAACTCCTCGAAGGCGTCACGCGCGAGAGCGGAGCGGTTCGTGTCAAGTTCTGCCACGGTCTGATCAATGCGCGCCAGCAACTCCTGCGGCAACGTGATTTGAATGGTCTTAATCATCGCAACCTCTACTTGGACGTGGGTTTCCGTCCACATTATAACCTATAGATGTGTAGCGTCAAGAAGTTGCAGTCGAGGAATCAGGAGCTCCAAATGTAGGCGCTTGTCAGGCGTGGAGTCGAGGCTTCAGTCGGTTTTTGCGGCAATCAGTGGCCTGTATGTGACCGGCCAAAGCTTCGACCCCGGGTACATTTAGGATTACTGGACAGGACCCGCCTTGCCTTGTCTGTCGTGCCTTGCAGTGCTACAATTGCGCTCAGGCGGTAGTTCCAGTCGGAGGTTTCTTCATCGCAATATTCGTTAGAATTGCCAGATAGCCAAGCCTGCTGTCACCGAGCTTAAATCAGCTTCAGACTCTGTGTGACGGTGCTCATCCGAAGAATCATTCAAGCATGTAGTTCTTGGGGACATCATCTCAAATGTTTCCATTGCTCTGCAGCCCAGAGTCTGCTGGAATAGGAAAGGATGTACAACTATGGCACGCTCGAAACGCCATCCGTTGACCGTGTTCTTCATCTTGGCCTTTTTCTTTCCGTGGCTGGTATGGAGTACTACTAGGGAAATCATTTAGATCTCGCACAAATTCGCTGGTAATCATGGTTGGCGAGCAACGGACTCGCGAACTTGGTCGTCTTGAGATAGGTCTCGAAGTCAGTGGCTAACTGGCCCAACTTGGCGACGAGATGATTGTGACTGACGTTATCGCGTGCCGCTTTCCAGACGTGTTCCTGCGGGTTTAGGTCGGGTGCGGCGGTCGGGAAGTACATAAGTTCCAGCCGCGGGTTGGCGGCCAGCAGGCTATCGATAGCTGGGCCATGATGCCACGTTGCACGGTCCAGCAGCAGCAACACGGGCGTGTCAGGGTTAGCTATCAGCACCTGCTGGATGTGTAAGGCCGTGGTTTCAGACTTCATCGTCGTGGTCCGTGTGACGATCACGGCGCCGGTCAGCAGGTTGAGGCTGCCATAGAAGTGCACACAGTCTCGGCCGGGGTGCAACTTGACGACAGGTGTCTCACCGCGCCAGTGCCAGACGGCCCGCAGCGTCGCCTGCAAGTAGAGTGAAGCCTCGTCTTCCGCCACGATGACGGTCTCCGGGGCGTTCAGCGCCGTGTCGCTCAGTTTTTTTCAAGCTGTTCTTCGAATTCGGCCACCTTGAGGGCCGAACGCGACTTGTACTGCTTGGCCGGACGCTGATAGCTGAAGCCACACTTGGCCAGTAAGTCGCGCAAGGAGGTCTCACTCTTGTAACTGACGGCAAACTCGCGCTGGAGCAAGTGTGCCAGGTCGCCGACCGTCCAGAATTGCCCGGTCCCAACACACGCCGCCCCGCCCAATAACTGCGCCGGCGTATAACTGTCCAGCAGGTACTGCAAGCGCTCGATCTGATGCGGTGTCAGCAGCGCGCGGTTGCCACCAATCCGCTGATCGACTAACCCGGTCACACCGGCTGTCTGATAGCTGCGACACCATTCCATCAGGCTCGACCGGCTACAGCCGCAGATGGCTTCGATCTCCCGGGTCGGATACCCCTGCCCGTACAGGCGCACCGCCTGATAGCGCATACATGTCTGCGCATCTGGACAGTTGTGGTAGGCGCCCTGCAATTCGCCGGCTTGCGCCTCGGTAAGTTGGAAGGCTCGTTGTCTCATGCCTCCATTGTACGTATTCTATCCGATTTGTCTATACGCTGGCCCAATCCCGCAACGTTCTCCCTTTCCATATCCCGCAGTCACTCGCCTTTTGGATTGGCCTTAATCTCGCTACCTACCTTACTGCGGCGTTAACTGGCGGCTGGCCTGCCGTCAAAGATGTGCTTTCCCGGTTAGTTCGCTGGCGCGTGCGTCCCATTTGGTATATCGTCGCACTGACCACAACTGCCGTATTGAGTTTGATTTCGATCGGCATTTATCTCGCGCTTGGCGGCACACATCAGGTCGGTGTACTGTTATCGCTCCAAGGACTGTTGCCGTCACTGCTCTTTCAAGTGTTCTTTTTTCTTCTTACTGAGGAAGCGGCATGGCGCGGTTTCGCTCTACCGCGCCTCCAAGCGAAGTACAGCGCATTGAGCGCGAGCTTGATTTTGGGTGTACTGTGGGGTTTTTGGCACCTGCCCCTCGTGTTTGTTCCGGAGTCTTTTCAGTCAAAAATTCCCTTCGCGGGTTTCGTCTTGGCCGCAATCGCCACAACTATTATTGGAACCTGGATTTTCAACCATACCCACGGAAGCGTCCTCATCGCGGCAATCTATCACGGGGCAACTGATGCAACAATCGCTTACTCCAGTGTAATGACCGGCAATCTGCGCCTGTTCTGGATATTCATCGCGATTGAGTGTATTGCCGCAGTGGTGATTGTTATCACGCAGGGCGCTGCTCACCTTTCACAATCAGCCGACCTTAGCGGAACAACGTATCCGCCGTTGGAGGCATGAAACTGTACTCCAGCCGGTCTTTCTCAACTTCCAGATCGTAACGCGCCTGCAAGTTCATCCAGTAGCGCTTGGACAGGCCAAAGTAACGCGAGAGTCGCAAAGCGGTGTCGGCGGTGACGGCGCGCTTGCCATGCACGATCTCGTTGATGCGCCGCGGGGGAACCCCGATGTCGTGCGCCAGCCGATACTGGCTGAGGCCGAAAGGCTTAAGGAATTCTTCCAACAGAATCTCGCCCGGATGCACAGGCTCAAATTTGGCGGCCACTCTATTCATCTCTCGCTGAGTCACCGATCACAATTCCCAATCTTCCCACTGCAATCCTTCCACGCGTCCAAACTCACGTGTGTTGTGAGTAACCAGGATGGCCGCGAGCGAACGGGCATGGGCGGCGATAAGGATATCATAGGGACCGATGGGCTGACCCTCGCGCGCCAATTCGCAGCGTATCTGCGCGGCTTCCACTGCTTGTTCCTCGCCCCAATCTAAAACCTGAACATATCGCAAGAAGTGCGCCAGGTTGGCCCGATTCTTCCCCGGCTGACTCGAATTACAAACGCCGAATTCGAGCTCATAGCGGACGATCTGCGAAATTGCGACTTGCACCGGGTCACTTTGCAACAGTCGTTCTCGCAGAGCAGGCGGACTACCGTTCATGACACCTCTGCACGCGTTAGTGTCCAACGTAGCGTAAATCATTCAAGCGTCTTCCTGGGCGTGTCCGCCGCCAATCCTCCCGTTACCGCAAAATCATTGCTTAATCCGCTAAGTCCCTCAACAAAGCCTTCCCACGAACTCACGCGCGGAGTCAGGATCCCGCGGTCGCCGGATTGCGTGATAAGTACTTCATCGGTATCTATACGGAATTCATCAGGCAGAACAATGACTTGGCCATCGTCGCTATTGATTACCTTTGCTACGGCGTGCTTCATCGTTGCGCCTCCTGATGACTAATTGTCCTGACCTGGAACGTCCTTACCACCCAGCTCCCGCCGCAGCTTCTCTATTTCCAGGCGCTTCTGCTCCAGATCGAGCGCGGCTTGCTGTTGTTCGCGCTCGTCTTTGCGGAGGGCCAGCGTGGTGGTGATGAAGAAGCCGGCGAGGGATACGACGGAGGCGAGCAGCGAAGCAACGGAGACGAGGAACGGGAGCGTGATGGCTTCCGCAATGGCCGGCGTGATGCTGATGGTCGAGGAGGGGAACCCACCCTGGCGAGTTGTGACGGCGAACCACACATAGGCGACCGAAAGTGCAAGTAAGATCGCCGATATGAGGAAGAGCCACGCAAATACCTTGCGGTAGCGCCTGAGTTGTTCAGTGGTAAGCGCCATGTCTATCGCCTGGGCTGAACGCTGTAAACTATGGCCGAGACATTCAATTTACTACAGGATGCACACCTATTGACGTGAATCCACACACCCGAATTAAGTCCGCGACCGACGGTTGCTGATTTTTGCGCGACTCGCCGGCGCACGCACCATCCTGATTTCAAGGCGACAGCCGACCGCTTCGGCATATCTCTGCAAGGTAGCAATGGAAGGTGAGTGCTTCTGTCGGCCCCCGCCTGCCTCCAGACGCGCGACGACCGATGGCTGGGTTCCCATCCGTTCAGCGACCTCGGCCTGTGTCAATCCGGCGTCTCTTCGTGCCCGCAAAAGCTCATCGAACAAGACGAACTCGTGCTCTAACGCATCGTATTCACGGACGAAGTCCGGATCATTCATCCATCCCTGCACCATCTCATCATGACTCTTCATCGTTACCACCTCTACCTCTGTCTCGACACATCTATCAGACGCTTGTGCGCCACACTGAGTTCTCGTTCCGGCGTCTTCTGGGATTTTTTAATGTAGGCGTGCAAGATCTTGCGATCAAGCACCATACAGAAAAACGCTCTCCCGATCCCTTCCTTACCTTTGGCGCGTATCTCAAAAAGTCCCTGACCCATGCTGCGCGTGAAAGGCATCCCAAGGTTAGGGCCATATAGACACATACGTTCGGTAATCCTCGCGTAATAGGCGCGAATACCGACGGGCCAGGACTCGATCGCTTCCTGCACGTCGTCGTTGTAGTAAACGATCTGCCAGTCCATATCAAGATATTAGCATATTTGCTAAGATGCGTCCAGTTCGTGACCCACAGGTGGCCGCTTCTCGAACCCTAGCGCGTCTCGGACGATGTAGAGCGGGCGGCCCTTCACTTCGTCGTAGATGCGGCCCAGGTATTCGCCGATGATGCCCAGCGAGATGAGTTGCACGCCGCCGAGGAAGAGCACGCTGACCAGGGTGGTCGCCTGGCCGTAGAACGCCTGGCTGCCCGTGAGACGCAAAATGATGGTGGCGATGATGCCCAATACAGCGATGCCGGCAATGATAAACCCCGCGTAGGTGGCAAGTTGCAGAGGAAAATAAGAGAAGGAAGTGATGCCGTCAAGGGCGAACCGCAGCATCTTGTTGAGCGGGTATTTGGTCTCGCCCGCATAGCGTTCGGCGCGCACGTAGCTCACGCCGGTCTGCTTGAACCCAACCCACACCGACATCCCGCGCATGAAGCGATGGCGCTCGCGCATCCGCTTCAGCGCGTCTACCGCGCCGCGATCCATCAGCCGGAAATCACCGGCATCCATGGGGATGTTGATGTCCGTCACCTGGTGGATGACGCGATAGAATGCCTTGGCCGTGAACTCCTTGAACCACGTCTCGCCCTGCCGCTCGGCGCGCACCGCGTAAACCACCTCGTAGCCCTCGCGCCACTTCGCGATGAGTTCCGGGATTACCTCCGGCGGGTCTTGCAGGTCGGCGTCAATCACCACCACGGCGTCGCCGGTCGCATAGTCAATTCCGGCGGTAATGGCAAGCTGATGGCCGAAGTTGCGGGAGAAATCGAGCACCTTGACGTGAGAGTCCTGGGTGTGCAGCGCGGCCATGATCTCCGCCGAACGGTCGCTGCTGCCGTCGTTGACGAGGATCAACTCCCACGAATCGCCGGTCGCGTCCAACACGGCGCGCATCCGCCGGTAGAACTCCGGCAGGATGGCCTCTTCGTTGAAGACCGGGGCCACCACCGAAATCGTCGGACGATCCGTGTCGCTCATCGCGCCTCCGTTACTGGGGAACGTGTGATGCCGGCCGCGCCGGCTCGACCTGCCAATCCTCGCCATCCCGGCGCAAGCGACCCGCGGCCACTTTGGGGTCGTGCTGGAACAGGAGCAGCGCGTCTTTGCGCCAGGCCCAATCGCGCAGCGCGCGCTTCGTCTCCATGCTGATGAGCGGCTCCACGTCGAACGCGGGTACCCACGCCAGTCGCTCCAGGCTCACGGCCCAGGCGACCGCATCGGCCAGGAAGATCGCGGTTTCGCCCCGGCTCTCGATGACGACGCATTGATGGGCGCGCGTGTGGCCCGGCGTCACCATCGTGCGCACCTCCGGCGTGATCTGCGTGTCGCCGCTGAGGACGCGCACGCGCTCCGCGCCGTGAGCGGAGCAAAGACCCAGCAGGGGCAAAAAGTTCTCGCGGAAATATGCGCCGCGCGTCCGCTCGTTGGGATAGGTCGCGTCGGCAAGTTCGAGGCGTTGGATGAGGTACTGCGCGTTCGGGAACGTAGGCGCAATCTCGTCATCCGCATCCCAACAGGTATTCCCGCCACAATGATCGGCGTGAAGATGGGTATTGATGACCATGCGCACGTCGCCCGCCGAGTAACCCGCGCTTTCCAGATCGCCCAACAACCGGCGCTCACCCTGCAATCCCACCTGCCTGCGCTGCTTGTCCGACAGCTTGTCGCCGTAACCGGTGTCCACGAGGATTACGCCATCGTCAGATTCGATCAGGAGGCAGCGCAATTGGTTGGGGATGCGATGGGACGCGTCGGGCCGGGCGACCTTCTCCCACATCACCCGCGGAATCAACCCGAAGGCCGCGCCGCCGTCGAGCCAGAAGACCCCATCGGTGACCAGGTGCAAACGCACTGCGCCGATCTGAAACGTGAGGGTGCTCATTCTTCGCCCTCCGTCTGATCGGAACGCGCTTCCTGGGCAGCCGCAGCAGCGCTTTGACGACCGCGCTGTTCAAGCAAGGCCAACGCTTCGCGCGCCGCGTCGCCGACCGTGCCCTTGATTACCGGCGTCCGATCGCCCTTGAGGGTATCCAGTGCGGCGTGGGCATCCTCCGAACCGATGTGACCCAGCGCGCGCGCGGCATAGGCGCGCACCTGCGGATCGGGGTCGGCCAGCGCCGCCAACAATTGCGGCTGGTTATCGGGTTTCGCTACGCGCCCGAGCGCTGCCGCGGCGGCGCGACGTACCAGCAACGGTTGTTCGGAGCGCGTGAGCATCGCGGCCAACGGATCCCCGGCTTCGGGAGCTTCCAACCGCCCCAGAGAGTGCGCCGCTGCACGCCGCACGTCGCTATCGGCGTCATCGAGAAAGGGCAACAGGGCCTTCGCCAGGTTGGGGTCGCCCGCCACGCCGATCGCTTCAATGATCGCGGCGCGCACCGGGGGGTCGCTCTCGCCCAGGCGCCGGCTGAGCGTCAGGGCCGCGGCCTCGCCGCCCAACTGCCCCATCGCCGCGGCTGCGCCGGCGCGCCGTAAGGGGTCGGGGTCATCCAGCAGGCCGGTCAGCGCAGGGAAAACCTGGCCCGCCTCTTGCGCCGCCAATGCCTGAGCAGCCTGCCAGCGCACGAATTCCTCGGGGTCGGTCAGCGCGTTCACCAACGCGGCGATTGCTTCGGGGCTACGTTGCGAATTGCGGCCTAATACCATCGCACTCGACCACCGCTCGCGCGCGCTCGGCGAGGCCAACCCGGCCAGGGCCGCGCCCTCACCGATGGCCGAGCCATCCTGAGCCTGGCCGCCGAAGCGTTCGCTCAGTCTGCCGGCGCGCAGCAAAAGCTCATCCCACGCCGCCCGCGCCGAACGGCGCAACGTCGTGAGCATCTCCTGAGGAGTAGGATTACCGGCGTCCGAACTCATAAAAATGACTCATTGGATGATAATGGTCGTCTGGCAGGGCGTCACAAAGTTACCGGTCGCATCTACGACGACAATGCGCACGCTGTAAGTTCCAGGCGGCAGCGTGCCGGCGTTGAGCGTTCCCAGACGCCCACCGCGCACGGGCTGTTCGCCGCCGTCAAAATAAGACCAGCTCGAAGGATCGCCGCCGATCCCGTACTCGAGCTTATAGAACTGGAATGAAGGATGATCCGCAGTTCCCACGATGGGGACCATGCCTGAGACCGTCGCATCAATCCCCGGCGAGGTGATCACCGCGCGGGCATCGGGGCAGCTCGGCGCGCGCACCAGAATCCGCGTGGCAGTTGGCTGGGGGATGGGCGTCGGCGGCGCTTCGCGCACCGTGGGGCGTGGACGCGGCGTCGCCGTGGTGGTCGGCGTAGCAAGCTCTGAAATCGGCAAGGTGGGCGTCACGGTCGGCTCACCAGAAACCACCACGAACTGCGGTGTGGCAGTCTGGTTCAGATCTTCGACCAACGGTTGCACGGCGTCTGAGACGACCGTGCTGAGAAAATAAACGCCGCCCATGACGAGCGCAAGGATGGCCGCGACGGCCCACACGCCATAGGTTCGGTTCAGGGCCGTCTCGCGCTCCAGCGCAAAGACGGAGTCACGGCGATCTCGCCGGGCGACCAACGCCACGCGCAGATACCACAGGGCGACCAGCGCGCAGACGCCGTAGACCCACGGTGAGTAAGACTTGATCAGATCAACGACAATGGCCATGCGAATATGCCCCTAACCCTGAGGGGCCGCGTCCGGCGGCAGCATCTCGGCCAACACACCGCAGATCAGGGCCGTGAGTTTCGGCGCAATCGTCTTTCCGGCAGCCAACACTTCCTCGTGGTTGGCGGCGGTTTCGGCGTCGGGGTCATCCACGGCGACGTTGCTGATGCCACTGAAGCCCAGCACGCGCAGCCCGCCGTGGCGCGCCACGATCGTCTCGGGCACGGTGGACATCCCCACGGCATCCGCGCCGATCATCCGCAAGAACCGGATTTCCGCAGGCGTCTCGAAGGTCGGGCCGCCCAGGCCGCAATAGACACCCTCGCACAACGCGATTCGCTCCCTGGCGGCGACCTGCTGCGCCAGCCGACGCAGGCCGCGATCATAAGCCTGGTTCATCGCCGGAAAACGGGGGCCGAGTGCATCGTCGTTGGGTCCCCACAGGGGATTGCCGCCCACCATTGCCATCAAACCGATGTGATCCACGATCAGCATCAGGTCGCCGGCCTGGAATTCCGGGTTGATGCCGCCCGCGGCGTTGGTGAGGATCAAGGTATGCACGCCCAACTCGGCCATGACGCGCACCGGGAAGGTGACGCGCTGCATGAAGTAACCTTCGTAAGCGTGCGTCCGGCCCTGTTGCACGATGACCACCTGGCCGGCGAGCTTGCCGATCACCAGTTGACCGGTGTGACCCGCCACCGATGATGTGGGGAAATAGGGGATATCGGCGTATGGGATGCGGTCGGCGTCTTCGACGGCGTCAGCCAACGAACTCAGCCCGGAGCCAAGCACGAGGCCGACCTGAGGTTGATAAGCAGTTCGCCGGCGGATGCTATCCGCAGCTTCGCGTATTTGCGCGTGCGTCAGGGTTTCATACAAAGTCATGCGTAGCGTACCTTACGGCAGGGTCTACCCCATCGCCCCTCCCCGTGAGAGAGGCTGGGTGAGGATTTACCACATCGCCCCTCTCCCTGCGGGAGAGGTTGGGTGAGGGTCTAACCGGCCGACAAGCTCAGTCTGCCGGAGTGCATACATCCACAGGCGACTACTTGGCCCGGGGATGCGCTTCGTCGTAGACTTGCCGGAGTCGGTCACGCGAAACGTGGGTGTAGATCTGGGTGGTGGAGATATTGGCGTGGCCCAACAGTCGCTGAACCTCTCGCAAGCCGGCTCCACCGTTCAACATGTGCGTCGCAAATGAATGCCGGAGCGTGTGCGGCGTCACCCGATCATCCAGTTCCAATTCTCGCGCGTAGCTTTTAATGATAAGCCATAGGCCCTGGCGCGTCAATTGTTCGCCACGCGGATTCAGAAACAGGGTGCGTTCTTTGGGATTGTCCCCCAACAGGGCCGCGCGACCATGCTCGAGGTAATCACGCACCGCCTCCACAGCCTTCGGGTAGAGCGGCATCACCCGTTCCTTGCTCCCCTTGCCCATGCAGCGAATCGCGCCGCCCTCCAAGTCCACATCTTCCATGGTGAGAGAGGCGATCTCGCTGACGCGCATCCCGGTCGCGTAGAGAATCTCCAGCATCGCGGTATCGCGCAGGGCCTTGGGTGTCCGCCCGGATTCAGAAGGCTGAGCCAACAAGCGATCTACCTCATCGGGTGAGAGGGTTTGCGGGAGCTGTTTCTTGACCTTCGGCGAGTCCAGGTCTTCCGAAGGATCTTCGGAGACCGCGCCGACACGGAGCAGGAAATGGAAATATGACTTCAGAGCCGCCACCTTGCGCGCCACCGTGGCCGAGGCGTACTGGCGTTCCTTCAGGAAGAGGATATAACTGATAAGCTGGTCGCGCGTGACATCGCTCCACTCGACGTCCGCGCCAAGCTGATCCGGCTGCGCCAGGAACGCGTGGAATTGTTGCAGATCGTTGCGATAAGCGGCAACTGTGTTTTCAGAGCTGCCCTTCTCCGCAACCAGATGATCTAGAAATTCCTGAATCTTCTCTTCCATAATGGCGCCTCCCTCCACGACCTCAACAGGCTCAATTGGAGATCAGATTATAGCACAACTTTGCATAAGAACAAAAGCCGGCTTTTGCGCGCGCGGCCTGGGCGTCGTCTATCCTTTCTCACCGCTTGCCGCGTTGCGATCCGCCGCCGATGTCCACCATAACCCGATGAAAAGCACGATCGTCGCAACCCAGGCAACCAGTAAAACGACCTTGAAAACCGGTGAACCCTGCAACCGGGGCAACAAAAGCCCAAAGGCCGACAGCACCAGGCTGATGGGAAAGACGCCGGTGACGGAAATGATGAGACCCAACCGGCGTGGAGAGAGTGCGGGCTGCCGGTTGAGCCAGGCGCTGAGCCAGATCAGTACACTCAGCGGCCAAATGACGCCCAAAATGAGAAACAGGATCGCGGCAACAGTTCGCACAGTTAACCTGGCCCGACGCGCTTACTCAAAGCTGCCGCGCCGGCGCGCCTGCCAGATGCGGTTCACCATGCCGAGGAACAGCGCGCTGTCCTGGATCGGGCGGAAGTGGCTGATCTTGTCGTTGTAGATCGTCTGGATGGGGACCCACCCGATGCGGAAGCCGCCCAGTTGCGCCCGGAGGAGGATTTCCACCTCAGCCTCGAAACGCTGGCTCGTGGGCCGACAGGTGCGCATCACGTCATAACTTAACAGGCGATAACCGCTCTGATTGTCGGGAACCGGCTGCCCCATCGCCCGGGTGAGCAACTTCGTGCCCATACGGTTGCCGAATTGGCTCTTCGCCGGCATCTGCGAGAAGTTGCGCTTGCCGATGATCAGATCGCCCTCGCCTGCGCGGAACGCCTCGATGAAGAGCGGGATCTCATCCGGATCGTGTTGGCCGTCCGCGTCCAGGGTAATGGCCGCGTCAACGTGATGCGTGACGGCATAGTCGAACCCGGTGTTGAGCGCCACGCCCTTGCCGCTGTTCACCTTGTGCCGGACGACCTCGGCGCCCGCCTCCTCTGCGACCTGCGCCGTCCGGTCTGTGGAACCGTCATCAATCACGACCACCGGCGCGTACTTCAGCGCCCCGCGGACGACGTCACCGATGAAGCGCTCTTCGTTCCAGGCCGGGATCAGGGCGATGATATTCTTTGCGTCCTCGGTTCTCAACGGCTCCTCCGCAAATGAAATAGTGTGCTGCTGCCAGTGTAACCGCAGCCGCAACAAGCGTCAAAACATACCGGTGCACGTCGCGGTAGATTACATAACTAAAGAGATTACAAAAGCGCCTAAGTTGTTCTTCGGGCGCAAAATGTGTTATCATGACCGCATATTGTTGATGGATCGGGGCTGCTTTTGCTCGATATTCTGCGAAAGCAAGGCATGGGAGTCTCAGGAATCGAAGCCATGAACGGCGAACTCAAAGAACCGATGGTAGACCAGCTTCAGCCGACGCGCCGGAAGATCCTGCTGGCATTGAAGCAAAACGGCGGCATGACGGCAGGCGAGCTGGCCGAGTTGCTCGGGATCACGAGCATGGGCGTCCGGCGGCACCTGATGACCCTCGAACGCGACCGGCTGGTGCGCTATGACCTGATCCAGCGCGGCAAAGGGCGCCCCAGCTACGTCTACGGCCTCAGCCCGGCGGCCGAGGATTTATTTCCGCGGAACTATGCACGCCTCGCGAATGAACTTTTGAGCTATCTCGCCGATGAACAAGGCGACGAAACCGTTATCCGCTTATTCGATAACCGGGCGCAGCGACGCATCCGCAACGCGCAGGCCAACCTCGAAGGGCTGCCGCTACCGGAGCGCGTCGCAGGACTAACGAATATCCTCAACGGCGAAGGCTACTTGGCTGAGTGGGGCCAGATTGACACGAACACTTTCTGGATCAGCGAACACAACTGCGCCATCCATGACGTTGCGGCCCAACATACCGAAGCGTGCGGCTCCGAACTGAACTTCATCCGCGCCGTGTTGCCGGATACGGAGGTCATGCGTGCGCAGCACATGATGAGCGGCGGCCTGATGTGCGAATACCGCATCCGCCGGCGCACCGCCGAAAGCTCCAATGCCTGAACATAAACCCCTCGTCGTCGCGCTCGAACCCGACCTGTTTTTCTCTGTCCGTATCAGTCAGGTCGTGCGGGCCATCGGCGGGCAAGAACTGATCCTCGAAGACGGGCGGGCCCTCTGGGACGCCATCGAGCGCTGGCCCGAACTCGTCTTGATTGACCTCTCCGCGCCCGGTTGGGAAGAGCCGGTGCGCCGCGCCAAGCAATTGCCGCACACCAAATCCATCCCGATCGTCGCTTTTGGCAGCCACATAGATATGGAAAGTTTGCAGGCCGCCCGTAAAGCCGGTTGCGATCACGCCTGGGCGCGCTCGAGGCTGATGACCGAGCTACCGGCGCTGGTGGAGCGCACGCTGCACCCGCCGACGCGTTGGGTCGAAGGTTGGGACGAGCCGCCGCCGCCCTCGCTATTGCGCGGGATCGAACAGTTCAACGCCGGCGAATATTGGGAATGTCACGAGACCCTGGAGACGCTCTGGCGGCAAGAACCGCGTCCCGTGCGTGATCTTTACCAGGGCATCCTCCAGGTCGGCGTGGCGTTTCATCATCTTCTGGGCGATAACTATCCGGGGGCGATCAAGACGTTTCGCCGCGGCCTGCCCCGCCTGCGAACGTTGCCGGAGGCGTGCCAGGGCGTGCAGGTGGCCGAGTTTCGACAGGCCGCCCGGCAAGTCTATGATGCGGTGATAGACGCCGGCCCGGAGCATCTCGCACAGATAGATCGCGTCACGCTCCCAAAAATTACGCTGGCAGAGTCACCTGCGAACTTCCCCGACCCCCCAGTTGTTTGACATCCGTCGCGCAGGACGGCACAATATGAGCGTCAAGCCATGTCATGCTCCATGTGTTAAGGAGATGCTGCAATGTCGCTCTTGCGTCCTACGCTGATCTCGTTTTCGAGGAACCCGACCCTGGAACAAGTGGTGGTACACGCGCCCGTCGTGCGCACGATGTCGCACCGCTTCGTCGCGGGCGAACGGCTGGAGCAGGCCATCGCCGCTGTACTGGAGCTGAACGATCAGGGAATGCTGGGCACGCTCGACTACCTGGGGGAAAACGTCTTCGACGAACCGGCGGCGCGCGCCGCCGCAGATGAGTATGTGCTGGCGTTGACGGCGCTGCAAGCAGCCGGCGCGCGGTGCAACGTCTCGGTTAAGCTGACGCAACTCGGACTGGATATCGGGGACGAGGTGTGTTTCGCCAACGTGCGGCGCGTGGTGGAGCACGCATGGCGCAACGATAATTTCGTGCGCATTGACATGGAAAGCTCAGACTACACGGCGCGTACCCTGGCGATCTATCGGCGGCTGCGCCGTGAGTACAACAACGTGGGCGTCGTGATTCAGGCGTCCTTGCGGCGCAGCGAGACCGACGTGCGGGCCCTGATCGAGGAGGGCATCGGCCATTTCCGCCTGTGCAAGGGCGCGTATGACGAACCGGAAGAGATCGCGTATCAGGAGCGCGAGCAAGTCACGCGCAAACTCAACGACTTGGTCCGCATCTGCATGGCGCCGGACGCGCGGGCGCACCACACCTATGCCGCCGTCGCTTCCCACGACGAAGACGTCATCAATTTCGCGCGCGCCTACGCGTACCGGCAGGAACTGCCAAAAGACAGCTACGAGTTCCAGATGCTCTACGGCATCCGGCGTGAGCTGCAGGCCAAGTTGGTCAAACAAGGCTACAAAGTGCGCATTTACGTGCCCTACGGCACGCACTGGTATCCGTATTTCATGCGTCGGCTTGCAGAGCGGCCCGCCAACCTGGTCTTCTTCCTGCGCGCCCTGACGGGCGATTAGTCCGTCGTCTGAACCCTTGTAGGCGCATATAAACCCGTAGTCTAGCCCCTTGTGGGCGCTGGGGCCGCACGCCCACAAGGGGCTAGACTACGATTCAGCACACAGAACCGGCGCGACGCCAACCGGCGCGCGGGGTTAACCGTGCAGTGACTTAACGACATTTGAATCATCAGAGAGGACGAGAGAATGACCGACCAACCCTTGAAGGGACAATGGGCGCTGATCCTCGGCGCTTCGAGTGGATTCGGCGCGGCGACGGCGCGCACACTAGCCGCGCGCGGCATGAATATCGCCGGGGTGCACCTGGACCTGCGCCAGACATTGCCCGCCGCCAAGGCCGTAATGGCCGACATCGAGACCGCCGGCGGACAGGCGCTTTTCTTCAACACCAACGCCGCCGATCCCGACCGGCGTGCGAAGGTCCTCGACGGCATCGAGGCGGCGATGGCCGCGGCGGGCAGCGAGCATCGCATCCACGTCTTCATGCACTCGCTGGCGTTCGGTTCGCTGCTGCCCTTCATCGCTAACACCCCTGAGGAAGCCGTGAGCCAGGCGCAGATGGAAATGACGATGAACGTCATGGCGAATAGTCTGGTCTATTGGACGCAAGACATGGTGCGCCGCGACCTGCTGGGGCGCGGCAGTCGCCTGTTCAGCATGACCAGCGAAGGCAGCCAGCGCGTTGTGCCGAACTACGGCGCGGTGTCGGCGGCGAAAGCCGCGCTCGAATCGCACACGCGCCAACTCGCCCTCGAGCTCGGTTCGCGCGGGGTGCTGGTCAACGCCATCCAGGCCGGCGTCACCGATACGCCCGCGCTGCGGAAGATTCCGGGGAACGAGACGATGGTCGCACGCACGATGGAACGCAACCCATCGGGTCGGATGACCGTGCCGGAAGATGTCGCGGTGACCATCGCCGCGCTGAGCGACCCCGCGATCCAGTTCATCAGCGGGTCGGTGATCTTCGTAGACGGCGGCGAAGCCTCCACCGGCGGCTTCGCATAAGAATACTCTGCCACGTAACACACGGAATCGCCTGTAAGGTTAGTCTCTGTCATATCATACCTCCGCGGAGT
>JBBQRS010000026.1:0-46703 GCA_038214535.1 Anaerolineae bacterium | reverse complement strand
CAACCTCACCCGCTACCGCGTCATGGTGACTGCCGTCGCCGACGCCAAATACTTCGGCAAGGGCGAATCGGCCATCACGGCCCGCCTGCCGCTGATGGTGCGACCCTCGCCGCCGCGCTTCCTCAACTTCGGCGACCGCTTCGAGTTGCCGGTGGTGCTGCAAAACCAGACGGACGCGCCGCTGACGGTAGATGTCGCCGTCCGGGCAACCAACGTCGTGCTGACCGGCGCTGAGGGCCTGCGCGTGGAAGTACCCGCCAACGACCGCGTCGAAGTGCGCTTCCCCGCTGCCACGGCGCAGGCCGGCACGGCGCGCTTCCAGGCTGCCGCGGCCTCCGGCAAGTGGTCCGACGCCGCCGAGTTCAACTTGCCCGTCTGGACGCCCGCGACCACGGAGGCGTTCGCCACATATGGCGTACTCGATTCCGGCGCGGTCGCCCAACCGGTGATCGCGCCCACCGGCGTCTTCACGCAGTTCGGCGCGCTGGAGATCACAACCTCCTCCACCGCGCTGCAAGAACTCACCGACGCGGTGATCTATCTGACCAACTACCCGTTCGAGTGCTCCGAGCAGTTAGCCTCGCGCATCCTCTCCATCGCGTCGTTGCGCGACGTGCTCTCGGCCTTCTCCGCGGAAGGACTCCCCCCTGAAGCGGAGCTCAACGCCGCCGTGGCGCGCGACATCAAGCGCTTAAGCGCGATGCAGAACGACGATGGCGGGTTCGGCATCTGGCGGCGCGGCGAAAAATCGTGGCCCTACCACAGCGTCCATGCGACCAACGCCCTGCAACGGGCGCGCGCCAAGGGCTATGACGTGCCGCAAGACACGCTCAATCGCGCCCTGACCTACCTCCGGGAGATCGAACGTCACATCCCCACCGACTATGGCATAGATGCCCGCCGGGCGATCATCGCCTACACGCTGAACGTGCGCTGGCAGATGAGCGACGCCGACCCGGCGCGCGCCCGCAAACTCATAGAGGAAGCCGGGCTGGAAAAGCTCTCGCCCGAAGCCATCGGCTGGCTTCTCCCCGTCCTCAGCGGCGACCCCGAATCGCGGCCCCAGGTGCTGGAGATTCGCCGCCACCTGAACAATCGCGCGGTGGAGACCGCCGGGGCGGCGAACTTCGTCAGCAGTTACGGCGATGACAACTACGTCCTACTGCACTCCAGTCGCCGCGACGACGGCATCCTGCTCGATGCGTTGATCATTGACCAACCCGACAATAACCTGATCCCCAAACTGGTTCGCGGCTTGCTCTCCGGTCGCACGGCCGGCCGCTGGGCGAACACGCAGGAAAACGTCTTCATCCTGATGGCCCTGGATCGCTACTTCAACACCTATGAAGCGGCCACACCTGACTTCGTGGCCCGCATGTGGCTCGGTGAGACCTACGTCGGCCAGACGGAGTTCCGGGGCCGCTCGACCGACTACCGGCAAATTGACGTGCCCATGAGCGTCCTTGTGGAGACCACCGGCCCACAGAATCTCATCCTGAGCAAAGACGGCGCCGGTCGCCTCTACTATCGCCTCGGGCTGCGCTACGCCCCGCGCGATCTGAATCTGCCGCCAGCAGACTACGGTTTTACCGTGGAACGCACCTACCAGGCCGTTGACGATCCCGCGGACGTGCGCCGTGACGCATCAGGCACGTGGTTCGTCAAGGCCGGCGCGAAGGTTAAGATCCAACTGACGATGGTCGCGCCCTCACGCCGTTACCACGTCGCCCTCGTGGACCCGCTTCCCGCGGGGTTCGAGGCGCTCAACCCGGCGCTGGCCGTTACGGGCGACCTGCCGGAAAATCCCGACGGCGGCGCTCCCATCCCCTACTTCTGGCGGTGGTGGGGACCCTGGTACGACCACCAAAACCTGCGCGACGAGCGCGCCGAGGCGTTCACGTCCCTACTGTGGGATGGCGTCTACACCTACACCTACTACGCCCGCGCCACGACGCCCGGCCAGTTCTTCGCCCCGCCCGCAAAGGCGGAAGAGATGTACGCCCCCGAGACTTTCGGACGCAGCGCCACCGACCGCGTGATCGTTCAGTAAATGGGAACTCAAAAACCGGGGTTCTTCGAGAACCCCGGTTTTTAGCGGAGTGCGCATCCTCAGATGCGCAGCCCAAACCTCTATTCCATATCCAGCATCAACTGCCCCAGCTCATGCGCGCCTTGCACCGCCTGTCCCTCAGCGTGATTATTGAAGTAGACCAGCGTCAGGGGCGTCCGCGTGTCCAGATCGCGGATACGTGGGACCCACTCCGCAAGCTCCTCCGAGGAATACGTGTAGTCGTAGCGTTCCCAGGCTTCCTCGTGCTGATACCATTTGGCGTAGTTACGCCCGTGGAATCGCACGTAGCCGATGCCGTCCGTCGCCACCGCAATCGGCGGCATCAGCCCGCGAAGCTGCGGCTCATCTACACAGCAAAATCCGAGGTTGAGTTGGTCGAGCGTCTCAAACGTCGTGTCGTTCGCCCAGCCCGCGTTGCGAAACTCCACCACCGCGGGCAGATCGCCCAGCCCCTCGCGCAACCGCCCCAGATACGCCATGTTCTCATCGGTGGGATGGAACGAATAGGGAAACTGCGCCAACACGCAGCCCAGCTTCCCCGCCTCCACCAGCGGCGTGAGCGCCTCCACGAAAGGCGCAAACTCCGGCGCGTCCCGCTCATGCGTCAGCCCGCCAAACGCTTTCACCGCAAAGAGAAAGTCATCTGGCGTCTTCTCTACCCAACCCTGGACGATCCGCGTCTGAGGGATGCGATAATACGTCACATTCAGTTCGACCGTAGGGAACCTCTCCGCATAATACGCGAGATGCTCACGGCTCGGTAACTCTTTCGGGTAAACCGGCCCCACCCAGTCCTTATACGAGAACCCTGAAGTACCGATCTTGATCATCCGCTCCTCCTTGCCTGGTTACGGCGCAGACAACCCCGCCCTGAGCAGAATCATCGGTAGATAATTCAACGCCCCTTGCACGACAGCGTTAGAACGCGTTTCATGGCGTGTCCCGGCGTAATCCCAGTAAGCCCACGCCCCGCCATTCATCACGGCGACATTCTCCAATACCGCGCCAATCCTGACAGACCTGACGCCCAAGGGTGCAGGCGGTGTTTCAGGCGTCAACGTGGGCGTGGGTGTCAGGGCTTCCGTCGCAGTCGGCGTCGGTGTGAGGTCGGGCGTCGGAACATCCGTCTCAGTGCGCGTAGCCGTGGGGGTCAGGGTCGGCGGCGTCGTGCCCGCCGGTAGCGCGACGACTACACGAACGCTATACGACACAGCTCCGGGAGAGTCGGCCGGCCCAATGCTGCCCAGGTCCCACCTCACAATATCGCCGCTGTAACTGCCAATGGGATCAGGCGGTTGAATACTGCCGGTGATCAACTCCGTGTTGAGCGGCACAGCATTGGTAATCGTCACGTTGTCCAACACCATCCCGCCAATGACCTGGTAACGCACCGTATACGTAATCACGTCGTCCACAACAACCGGCCCGCGGGGCGTGTTCACCAGTCGAATCGCCAACCCTGGCGCCGGTGTGGCCGTAGCAGTCGGCGTCGCTGTGAGGGTGGGCGTGGGCGTGACAGTCATTGTCGGCGTCGGCATGGGTAGCTCGGTTTCACGCGTCCAGATCCCATTCGCCGTTCCTGCAACCAGCCGACCGATCCCGCTGCCGACATTCCGCATACAGTAAACGCTGCCCGCCAGCGTTTCCGAAACCCACTGACTCCCCGTCCAGTGATACGCGCCCGTGCCCTGTGCACCCGCGTAGAGTTCACCATTGCCATCCAACCCCACGGTGTAAAAAACGCCGTTTGGCGGCCCCAGGCGCGTCCACGATGCGGCGCGATCTGTGCTCTCGAACACGCCTGTGCCGGTCGCCGCCCAGATGCGCTGAGCATCGTTCGGGTCGAACGCAAAGTCATAAACTGCCTGGCCGCTTAGCCCGGCTGTGACCCAATCTGCGCCTCCAGAGAGGGAAAGGAACGCGCCGTTACGCGTACCCGCCATCATCAGCCCGATATCTGCAATCCTCAGCACCAGCATACGTTGATCACCCAATCCGCTGCTGCTGGAAGTCCAGTTGCCGCCGTTATTCGACGAGCGAAAGACGCCTTGATCATATGTGCCTGCCAGCAACGTGCCCGCGCTGTCGCAGGCCACGGAGGCGATGAACAACTGGCTCAGCCCACCATTGACCTGCGCCCAGCCGCTCCCCTCAAACCGATAGACGCCCCCGCCCCACGTGCCGGCGAAGACCGCACCCGATGGGCATACGGTGACCGTTTGCAATACCAGGTTCGTCAACCCGGCGCCCGGCATGAGCGCCCACGATTGACCCCCATCGGCGCTTGTATATATCCCGGCCCCACCGATCGCCGCATACAAAACGCTTGAACTACCCGGCGCATTGACGATCCAGTAGGCAGCCTGACCGGCAAGCGCAACCTGGCTCCAATCGGCCGCGGGGTAAACGCTCAGTGCGGCGCTGTCCGGCGCTTCCTTGGGCGGCGTCGGACCGACAGCACCGGCCGGCGTCGCGTAGAGCAACATCCCCAGCGCAAGAGCCAGGCCGAGGAGGGTGAGGACACAGCGACCGCGTAAATGCCGTGCCGCCGCGTTGGATTCAAATCGCAGTAATCTATTCTGGTTCATGGGCTTGATCCCTTTCGTCTTTCGTATTCACGGTTCATTGGCTGTGTCAAGCCATCTTTGCTATACTTCAATATGACCATACCATAGCATCATCATATCGAAAAAGGACACAACCATGCATGCTCGTGATGTGCTGCTCTCCCGCCTCACCGGCGGCGTCGAAATTCAACCAGGCGCACCCTGGATGCTGGACCTGTCGCTCTGGTATAAAGGGCATCGTCGCCGCAATACCCTGCCCGAAGCCTGGCGCGACCTTTCCGAGGCGCAAATCGCCGCGCAACTCGGCGCGCCCGCGTGGATCACGGCACGCCCGTGGGAGGTGACGCACACCGGCATTGATGTCATGGTTGAGGACGGTGAATCGGAACGTGTCATTCGTTATCAAACACCCGACGGAACGCTCTCCGCGCGTTGGACGCTCGGGCCGGATAGCGACTGGTGGCAGGCGGAATATCCCGTAAAAAGCGCCGCCGATCTGCCCGCGGCGCGCGCCATCGTCGCCTCGCGCACAGTTTCCTGGGATGAATCCATCGCCGAAAACGCCCTGGCGCAGGCCGGCGACACAGGCGTCGTCGGCCTGGAGTTGCCCATGCGCCCTTATTCCGACCTCCTGCACACAACGCTTGGCTGGGGCGAAGGCTTGATGCTCTTCGTGGGTGAACAGGCTCCCATCCTCATGGACATGCTCGAGCTGCTCGAAAATCAGGCCGTCCAGATCGCGCGCCACCTGGCGAGCCTTCCCGGGCACGTATTGTATGCACCCGACAACCTGGACGGTCAATATATCTCGCCGCGCGGCTTTCGCGCCTACCTGCAAGAAAGCTACCAACGCGTCGCCGGCATCGCCAACGATAGCCGGAAACCGCTCATCGTCCATGTAGGCGGGCCAGCCAAACGCCTGCTGCTGCTGCTTGTCGAATCCGGCGTCGCCGGTGTGCAAGGGGTCGCCGGTCAGCCCCAGGGTGACGCCACGCTGTCCGAGGCCCGCGTCGCCGCCGGCCCCGACCTGACCCTCTGGGGCGGCATCCCACAAGACCTGCTTGTGCCGCTCTATCCCGAAGCAGACTTCGAGGCTGCCGTTCATCAGGCGCAACGCGACGCGGCGGACGATCCGCGCGCGATCATCGGCGTCTCCGACCGCGTCTCCGTAGATTCCGACCCCGCCCGCTTACAGGCCCTCGCCGCGATCCTGAACGGCCTCTAAGGGCGGGTCCACCTCAATCTCGGAACACGATCCTTCGCGATCTTCGCGCTTCGCGACCTTCGCGCCCCTTCGCGTCTTCGTGGTCCAAATGTTCGCGTCTTCGTGGTGAGGCCGCTATCCCAAAACGCGATCCGGCTGCATCATGCCGTCCGCGTCGAAGGCCATCGGCACCCACTCCCCGATGACTTCCAGATTCCCATTCGCCTCGACCTCCGCCCGTAGCGCCTCAGAAACATAGAATCGCTCCAGGTGCAGCGTGTTTTGAATCCGCACCACGCGCGCCTGCTCGGCCGCCACGGGACCGATGGTCATCAAAGCCCACTCCACCGCCTCCCGATCTGTTTCCGCCGTGATCGGAATGCGCACCTTGTCCGTAGATTGCGACGTGATCGAGTTGATATAAGTGGGACGGCGATCTATCTTATCTACCAGCCGCTGCGTCGCAAAATCCGCCATCCCCACCCCGATGCCGTTGCCGTAAGTATGTGCGGAAAGATCACGCAGGACGATGCGGGTGATTACCGGCACTTGCGGCCCATCCGCATGTGGCATCCGCCCGATGATGTTGGGATCCATCCCCGCGCCGCTGATCTCCTTGCCGATTTCATCCACCACCAGGACATCGAGTTGAGCGAACGGCACGCGCGGCATCAGCGCCTTCGAGCGCACCAGCAGCGCCTTCTCAGTCTCCTCGATATCCTCAGGCCACGCCGCCACGACCTCAGCCGTCTGGTCATATCCGTTTTCGATGACACCCAGCCCGCAAAGAATCGGGCCGTTGCGAATCACCTCGCGCGCCACCGATGCGACTACCGCAGGATAGCTCAGGCGCACCGAATGCCTGTGCGCCGCCAGCGCGCCCTGGTGTTTGCCCAGTCCGATGGTCATCATCTTCATCATGCCGCTCTCGACCGGGCCGGTGAAATCGGTGTGCGCCTTCACCCGGTTGACTACCACAACGCCGTCCGCCCCGGCCGCGATGCGATCCATGAGCACCGGCACGCCTTCGGGCGTTTCCCCGATCTGTACCGTCTCCATCGAGGCATGAATCGGGCAACCGACGGCGTCTTCGGTCACCCCCAACGACGTTAGCACGGCGATCTGACCTTCCGCCGTTGCACCGCCGTGGCTGCCCATCGCGGGCACAACAAACGGCTCTGCGCCCAGCCGCCGCAATTCACCGACCACGGTCTTCAGGATGATCGGCAACCCGGTGATGCCACGGCTGCCCGCCGTCACAGCAACGCGCATCCCCGGCCTCACCCGCTCGCCCAGGTTCAGGCGCGCCAGTTCCGCCGCAATGGCCGCCGGCACATCCTCCAATTTCGGGCTGTCAATATGTTGCGCCACCAGCGCCATCTTCGGAAACGTGATGTCCATCGGAATCAACATGAGACCACCCCTTCCTTGATACGTAATACGTAATGCCCGTACTATAACACATCCCTGGGGTTGCTTGACACCCAGTCGCACCCCATTGTAAACTAGCCCCTGTGATGAAAGAAACACCCAACAATGGCTTCTGCGCGGAAAGCGAGACCCTCCTGGCCGACCTGATCGGCGAAGATCTACTGGAGCTGATGCCCGACGAACGGCTCTGGAAGCTCTATTGTTTCACCTCCGACGATGACCGTTCCACCGGCCTGCGTCATCGGATTTACACGAAACAAAAAGCCGATGGCCGATTGGCGATGCTCACGTTCGCCGTGCATTCGCCGATACCGGGGCAAAGCGCCCGTTCGGGCATCATGAAAGTGCCCGATCTCTCGATTGAGACGCTGGAACAACTCATTGAGACAATCCGCCAGCAAACCGGCGCAGCCGAAGACGAATACCAGGAAATAGACTTATCCGCCGCGCCGACCCTGCCGGATCAAATTCGCCAACTCGAGAAACTCCAGGACTGACGCCATGTTCTTGAGTCGCGAGGAGCTGGAAGCGCGCGAGCGCGCAATCCTGGCCCCCTACGCCATGCACAACGCCGACAGCAAGGGGCGCGCCTATCCCGAAGCGGAACACCCCTACCGGCTGGCGTTTCAACGCGACCGCGATCGGGTCATCCACACCACCGCCTTCCGCCGTCTGCAATACAAGACCCAGGTTTTCGTCTACCACGAAGGCGACCACTACCGCAACCGGCTCACCCACACCGTCGAGGTCGCTCAAATCGGGCGCACCATCACCCGCACCCTGGCCGCCAATGAAGATCTGACCGAAGCCATCTGTCTGGCGCACGACCTGGGCCACGCCGCCTTCGGCCACACCGGCGAGGCCACCCTGAACAACCTCCTTGCGCGACACGGCGGCTTCGATCATCAACGCCAAACCATGCGCATCGTCACCCGGTTGGAAGAACGCTATCCCGACTATCCTGGCCTCAACCTCACCTACGAAGTGCGCGAGGGGTTGGTCAAGCACGACACCGATTACGACATCACCGACGCGGCCGGTTACGAACCTGAGAAGGCCGGCACGTTGGAATGTCAGATCGCCAACCTCGCCGACGAGATCGCCTACAACACTTCCGACCTGGACGACGGCCTGCGCAGCGGCATCCTTGACCCAGAGACGGTGCAAGGTCTTGAGATCTGGCGTGCGGTCATGGCTTCGCTCGGCGAGCCCCCAAACACTCGTCTGGATGCTCGCCGGCGCCGGCGCGCCATCCGCCGCATCATCGGTATGGAAATCACCGACGCGATCACCACCACGGCCGCCAACCTCTCGGCAATCGGCGCGCAAAGCCCGGCCGATATCCGATCAGCCGGGCATAACGTAGCGGCGTTTTCGCCTGAGCTATTCGCCCTCAATCGCGAATTTAAGGACTACCTGCTGCAAAACTTCTACCGGCACCCGCGCCTCATGCGCATGGCCGCCAAAGCCAACCGGCTTCTCTCGGCGCTGTTCCAGTCCTACCTGGAAGAGCCACTCCAGCTCCCCTACGAAATTCAGGTACGCATCCGCCGCGGCCAAGATTCTCCCGAACGCATCATCGGCGATTACCTCGCCGGCATGACCGACCGCTTTGCCATCGGCGAATATAAAAAACTCTTCGACCCCGAAGCCACCGCCTGAGCAGCACCCCGTTCGTAGCGCGCACTCCCATGCGCCCAAAGGCGAATTACTTCAAATACACCGCCAGCCGCGTCTGCATCTCAGAGAAGATCCCGCCCACTGGCTCCTGCTCCGCGTATTCGACCTTATCCACGATACCTTTCAGCAACAGGTTGTAACTTCGCAACTCAAACTCGGTACCCTGACGCACCGGCATCACCTCATGATCGCCCGCAAGCTGATCGCGCATGGCCGTATCACGATAGGCGCCTTCGCTCATCAACACCTTGACTTTCGTGTCCGGGTCGTTTGTATCCCATAGCCACACCTGCAACGCCGCAGCCTGATCGTGCATCTTGCCGACTGGGTCTACGAGTTCGATGCCGCACTGTCCGATATACGCCCCGCTCGCGTCGAAGATATCGAACGCTTCATCGTAATCCGCCGCGCCCATCTCATAGTGGCCCTCGTACTCGCCTACTTTGGTCATACCGCCGGTGGCCGTCGCAGCGGTCACGGCCGTTGCGACCCTCTCCACGTGTTCCGGCTCCAGGTTGGGCCGCGGGAACTGCCGGCTCACCCCGGGGCGAACGACTTCCGGCTCGATCTCCGCCTCATCTTCCGCGACGCCCGATCCTATCGGTTCCAGGTCATCATCGGCGCCCTCATCATCGAACTCATCGTCATCCTCATCATAAATGACCTCATCCTGAACCATCACCGGCGCGGCGGCCGGGCGCGAAGATGGGGTCGTCAAGGGACGCGTAATCTCATCATCGTATATTTCAACTTCAGGGAAGCCGCGCATCCCGGTATCACGTGCGGTCGGCGTCGGCGTCGGCGTCAGCCCCTCGATGTCCGGCTGCACCGGTTGACTTGCCGTCCGCCAGCGCCGCCAGAGAGCCAGAATGGCTAGAATACCCGCGAGCGCCAGCAGCACCCATAGCGCAGTCGTGCAGGCCGTTCGCAGAAGATTCGAGGCCTCGGGCGGTGACTCAGGTAGGATAGCCGGACTCGCGCCCGCGCCTTCGGGCGGCGTTATCCCCCCCGGATACAACGCGCCCTCCAGTTGCATCACTTGGCTCGCCTGCAACGGGTTCTCCACCTCGAGCCGCTGGATCAATGTCGTCAGGTCCGCCTGAAGCTCGGCATCCGGCCACGCATCAACCCGCCGCTGCGCCACGCCCAGATCACCGGAATTCGCGAACGATTCGGCGGTCATCAACAGGTACTCCTGCTTCTCCAGGGCGCGCAAATCCTGCGGCAGGCTGTTCGTATAGGTCACAGGCCAGATACCCCAGCCGATCACCAGCCAGCCAATGAGCAGCCCCAGAAGAAATGCAACTGCCGGGAGGAACCACCAGGGTTGTCCATCACGGAACTTGGATGACATTGCAGCCTCCTCCTCTTTTAGCAACCACTCCACACGTACATCATATCATACCGAACGTTTGCTTAGAATCTATCCTTTGTAGTGACGGCTTTAGCCGTTGGGGGGCACGACAACGGCTAAAGCCGTCACTACAAAGTAGCCGGTCAGGCTACGAAGGGAAAGATCAGCCGGTTATACCCAGCCCGTCACAGCCAACGGCAGAATCGGATCCTTGAGCGCAGCCGTGAGCACTTCGACGCCGCTTTCCGTCACCAACGCGATATCCTCGATGCGGACGCCGCCCCACCCGGTGAGATAAATGCCCGGCTCGACGGTAACGACGTGCCCCGCTGCAAGCGTCCCCTCGGCAAGCTGTGAAAGCCGCGGCGATTCATGGATGAAAAGCCCAACGCCATGCCCCAACCCGTGCCCGAAGTTTTCCCCATATCCGGCGTCCGTAATGATCGCGCGGGCAATCGAATCCACGTCGCGCTCGGAGGCGTCCGGCCGGATCGCCGCCTCAGCCGCCAGTTGCGCCTTTAGCACGGTATTATACACGTTCCAGAAGCGTTCGGGGTCTTTCGGCTCGCCCAGGCACACCGTGCGCGTGAGGTCCGAGCAATATCCCTCCAGTTGCGCACCCATGTCAATCACAATCGGCTCGCCAGGCACGATACGTGTATCGCCGGCGTGCGCATGGGGTCGCGCCCCGTTCGGCCCGCACGCCACAATCGTGTCGAAAGACGGCCCCTCGGCCCCGTGCGTGCGAAAATAGCTCTCGATCCTCCAGGCCACATCGCGCTCCGTCATGCCCGGCTGCAGGTTCGCCAGCGCGTCCGCAATCGCCGCATCCGCCAGCGCGACGGCGCGCCGCAAGGTCGCGATCTCATCCGCATCCTTGATCGCCCGCAGCAAAATCACCAGGTCCTTCGTCGGAACCCATTGCGCCTCAGACACCGCGCTGCGCCAATCTTCGACCTCGGCATACGTCGCATGTTGCGCCTCGAACCCCACCCGCAGCGCCCCGCTCCGCTCGACCATCTCCTTAACCGCCGGGCCGGTGCGCCCCTTAACTTGCACGAGTTCAAAGCCGGGACACTCCAACCCCGCCTGATCCCAGTAGCGCGAGTCGGTCGCAATATAGGCCGCTTCCGGCGCAATCAACAGATACGCCGTTGAGCCCGTGAACCCGCTCAGATAACGACGATTTTCCGGTTGCGAGACCAGCAGCGCGTCCACGCCGGCGCGGACCATTGCGTCACGGGTCTTTTCGAGACGTTGCGAAGATGTTGTGTGGGGCAAAGTTAGCTCCTGGCTCTGGGGTGCGCGGCTTTAACAGTCTCGCGCAAATGCGATTGGCTCACATGGGTGTAAATCTGGGTCGTGCTCACGCTCTCATGGCCCAGCAGTTCCTGCACCGAGCGCAAGTCTGCACCGCCGTCCAACATGTGCGTCGCAAAACTATGCCGCAACATGTGCGGCGTCACGCGTCGCTCGATGCCCGCCGCGGCCGCATAAGCAGTGAGGCTGCGCGTGAACATACTGATGGACAACCGATTGCCGAAGCGGTTCAGAAACAGCGCCTTCTGCACGCCCTCTGAGGTACGCGCCGTGCGCCGTATTGCCGCCTTTTCCGTGTCGCCTTGCAGCAACCGGCGTCTGCCGTCCTCAATATAGAGCTGTAACGCGTGGATGGCCGGCCTGCCGATCAGCGCGATCCGCTCCTTGTCGCCCTTGCCGGTCACCCGCACCTGCCCCTGCGCGAGATCCAGCCCGTTCAAGTCCAGCGCCAGCAACTCGCTCACGCGCAGGCCCCCGGCGTAGAGCATCTCCAACATCGCGCGGTCGCGTTGTCCCTGCGGGGTGCTCAGGTCGGGCGCGCCCAGCAACGCGATGATCTCCTCACCGGTCAGCGGGCGCGGCAGCCGTTGCGGCAGCTTCGGCGCAGAGATCGCGTTCACCGGATTATGCGCCACCCGGTCGCGACGCTGCAAATACGCGTAAAACGCCCGGAGTTCGGATACTCGCCGCGCGACGCTCGCTTTGACGTAACCCTGCGCGTGCAGCGCGGCCAACCAGCTCCGCAACAACGCCGGCGATACTGCCGACCACTCGGTAACGTGGTGTTCCCGCGCAAAACCCATGAACTGCCTGATCTCGCGCCCGTAGTTCGCAATGGTATGGCGCGAGGCATTCCGTTCGGTTTGCAGGTAGATGATGTAAGACTCGAGGTCTGACTCCATCAAGGCCCCTTTACTTCGCCCGCCGCATCCTTCTCGGTCGCCAACGGCGTGCGCTTATGGCAATCCACGCATTCCGCCGACGATTTGCTCGCCATGGTCAGCAGGCCGCCGCAATGCGGGCAAGGCATCGGGATCGGTCGCTGCCACGAAACGAAGTCACATTCCGGATAGTTCGCGCAGCCGTAGAAGGTACGACCCTTGCGCGTGCGCCGCTCGATCAGGTCGCCTTGATCCTTCGGGCAGGCTACGCCCACCTTAATCAACAGCGGTTTGGTAAACTTGCACGTGGGATAATTCGCGCACCCCACGAACTTGCCGAACCGCCCGTTCTTGATAATCAGATCGCCGCCGCATTCCGGGCACGCCTCGCCGGTTTTCTCCGGCTCCAGCATCACCTTCTCCATCGTCGCATCAGCGGTGCGCAGTTGCGGCTCGAAAAAGTCATAAAACGCGCGTAGCACCGGCACCATCTCTTCCTTGCCGTTCGCGATGCTGTCCAGGTGCTCTTCCATCGTCGCCGTAAACCCGACGTTGAAGATATTGTCGAAGTACTTGACGAGTAGATCGTTCACCGTGAAACCCAATTCGGTCGGCGCCAGCTTGCGCTCGACCCGGTTCACGTAATCACGGTCAGTAATCGTTGAGATAATCGCCGCGTATGTACTGGGGCGACCGATGCCGTATTCCTCCAGCGCCTTCACCAGCGACGCCTCGGTGAAACGCGGTGGTGGTTGCGTGAAATGCTGTTCGGGTAGCAGTTGCAACAGATCCACGATCTCGCCCACACTCACATCGGGCAGCACTTCCTGCTCGGCCAACTCCTCGCGCTCGTTCGCGCCACCGCCATCCGACGCCGCGGCCTTGGCGGGTTCCGCCTGGCCTACGTTGTTCCCGTTGTCGCCCGCGGCCGCGTTCTCCGCCGGCCCCGACGCGCCGCCTGAATAGACCACCAGGAACCCCGGAAAGCGGATCCGCGACCCGCTGGCCCGGAAGAGATACGGCTTCGTCGGCGCGCCCGCCGCGCCCGCCTCAACCTCGATGGTCATCGTGTCGTAGATCGCCGCGGTCATCTGGCTCGCCACGAAACGCTGCCAGATCAACTCGTACACTCGCAGTTGATCGCGCGATAGCTTGTCTTTCAGCGCCTTCGGCAGGCGCCGCACCGACGTGGGGCGAATCGCCTCGTGCGCTTCCTGCGCGTTCTTCGCCCGCGTACGATAGAAGTTCGGCGTCGCCGGCGCATATTCGGGGCCATACGTTTCGACGATCATCGCCCGCGCCTCGGCCTGGGCCTCCGACGACACGTTGACGCTGTCCGTTCGCATGTAGGTGATCAACCCCACCGGCTCGCCATGCCCGATGTCAATCCCCTCGTAAAGGTCTTGCGCGATGCGCATCGTGCGCGCCGCCGGCATCCCCAGGCGCTGCGATGCATCCTGTTGCAGCGTGCTCGTCGTGAATGGTGGGTAAGGGCGGCGCTTCCGCTCACCCCGCTTGACGTTCGTGACGCCATATTCTGCACCCTCCAGCTCGCGGAGGATGCCGTCCGTATCCTCGCGGTTTTTCAGGTCCGCCGGTTCACCGCTCACGCGCACCAGCCGGGCCAGGAACGATGGCCGCGGCGTCTGCCCGCGCGACGTTTGCTGCGCCAATGCGGCGTCAATGCTCCAATACTCAATCGGCACAAACGCCAGGATTTCGCGTTCCCGCTCGACGATCAGCCGCAGCGCCACCGACTGCACCCGCCCCGCCGACAGGCGACTCTGCACCCGATCCCACAGCAGCGGGCTGATCTGATAACCCACCAGCCGGTCGAGGATACGGCGCGCCTGCTGCGCATCCACCAGGTCCATATCAATGTCGCGGGAATGCGCGAACGCCTCGTGAATCGCGCCCTGGGTGATCTCATGGAACACCACGCGGCGCGTCTTCTCTTCCGGAATATCGGCGGCCTCCACCAGGTGCCAGGCAATCGCCTCGCCCTCCCGGTCGGGGTCAGTCGCCAGATACACCTCGTTGGCCTGCGCCACCGCCGACTTCAAACCCTTCACCACATCGCGCTTGTCATTGAGCACACGATAGGTCGGCTCGAAATCGTTCTCCACATCTACAGACAGCCGCGAGCGCAATAGGTCGCGCACGTGGCCCACCGAAGCGCGCACATCGTACCCGCTGCCCAAAAACCGCCCCACCGTGCGCGCCTTGGCCGGTGACTCGACAATCACCAACCGGCCCGAACCCTTCGCGCCCCGTGCGGGCTTTGCCGTCGCGGTCTTCGCCGCTTTGGTCGTCTTTTTTGCCGTTTTCGCGCTTTTCGCGCTTTTCGCGGCCTTCTTTCCGCCACTCGCCGCGGTTTTCGGCGCAGGCTCGGGCGGCGTCATCCCCTCATGTGCAGGCGTCGCCCCGATCTTGAACAGCCCCGTCCCGCACACGGCGCACACGCCGCGTATGCCGGGCCGTCCGTTCGCCATAAATACAGGCTGCGCGTCATTCATGGCGCGCTTTTCTTTACACTTTACACAATATGCTTCAAGTTCACTCACAGATATTGTTCTTTCCCCGCCGCCTCCAGGCGGCGTACGAGATCACGCACGGCCTCGGCCCGATCCTTCGCACAGACCAGCACCACGTCGGGCGTATCCACCACAATCACATCATCGAGTCCGATCAGCGCCACCAGCCGCCCATCACTGCGTAGCAGATTCCCGTGCGCATCCAGGGTCACGGCGTCGCCGATCACCACGTTGCCATCCTCATCCGCCATCAGCACGTCCAGCAAAGAATCCCAATTGCCGATGTCGCTCCAGCCGAAATCTACCGGAATGACGGAAACACGGTCCGCATGTTCCATGATACCGTAGTCAATCGAAACACTCGGTATCTCTGCCCACACACTGCGCAATACGTCCGCTTCCTGCGGCGTCCCCAAACCGGCGGCAATTTGCGACAAACCACGATATAGCTCCGGCATCTGCGCCTCGATCTCGGCCATCAGCCGGTCGGCGCGCCAGACGAACATCCCGCTATTCCACGTATAGCGCCCCGAATCCACGAACTGCGCCGCGGTCTCGGCGTCCGGCTTCTCGACAAAACCCGCCGATTCATACACCCGGAAGCCGTTGACCAGTTGCTCGCCCGCGCCCAGCCGGATATATCCGTAGCCGGTCGAAGGCTGCGTCGGGCGCACGCCCAGCGTCACAATCGTCCCATCGGCGGCAACCTCTGCCGCGGTCTCGAGCGCGTCGCGAAACCCCTGTGTGTCGGTAATATAGTGATCGGCAGTCAACATCACCATCATCGCGTCGGGGTCTTCGTGCAGCAGGTAAATCGCCGCCAGCCCCGCCGCAGGCGCAGAGTTTCGACCCGTAGGCTCTAATATGAAATTCTTCTCCGGCAAGTCAGGGACCTGATCCCTGAGCGCCGCCGCCAGCGTTGCGTTAGTCCCCACCTTCACGCGCTCCGGCGAAAAAAGCGGAGCCAATCTGTCCACCGAGTGCTGGAACATGGTGCGCTCGCCGATCAGCTTCAACGCCTGCTTGGGATAATGCCGCCGGCTCAACGGCCACAAACGTGTCCCCGACCCACCGGCCATAATCACTGCATACAGCATGCCTTCCCCCCCATTACTCGTCAATTAGCACTTGTCATTCTGAACGGGTTGACCTGGAGAAGACCTTAACGGCGTGACGCCAGCGAAGAATCTCCATCCATTCATTCGGTGCGATACACGGCCAGCGTCTCGCGCGCGCGAACGTAGTTCATCCCGCCCACCTGGCGCACCAGTCCCTTCAGTTCCATCAGGGCCAGCGTACTGGAAACCGTCGCAATCGGCAAGCCGCTGATCCGCCCCACTTCATCAATGTGCGTCGGCTCCTCCGAGAGTCCTTCCAACAACAGCGCCTCCGTGGCGTCCGCGGGAAACAACATCTGCGCCTGCACGTGTTCGGTCACCGCCGTCAGATTCAGCGCATCCAGTACATCCGCCGCCGACAGCACCGGCTGCGCGCCGTCGCGGATCAACCGGTTCGCGCCCCGGCTGTTCTTCTGAAAGATGTTACCCGGTACCGCAAACACGTCGCGACCCTGATCGGCCGCAAACCCCGCCGTGATCAGCGCGCCGCTCTGGTCGCCCGCCTCGACGACGATCACACCCAGGCTCAGACCGCTGATGATCCGGTTGCGCGCCGGGAAATTGCCCGCCTCCGGCTGCACCCCCAGCCCATACTCGCTGATCAGCGCCCCGCGCTCCGCAATCGCCGCCGCCAGCTTCTTGTGTTCCCAGGGATAGATCACATCCAGCCCCGACCCCATCACCGCCAGCGTCCGACCTCCGCAATCCAGCGTCGCCTGATGCGCCTGGGCGTCAATCCCGCGCGCCAATCCGCTCACAATCGTCACCCCGGCGCGCGCCAGGTCACTGGAAATCACGCGCGCTGCTTCTCGCCCGTAGGTGGAAGCGCCGCGCGTACCGACCACGGCCACGGCCCAATCATCAGCGGGAGATAGTTCACCGCGCAGGTAAAGGACGGGAGGGGGATCGTGAATCGTCATCAGGCGTTGCGGATAGCGCGGATCATCCCAGGTCAGAATGTCCACGCCGGCGCGGCGGGTACGCTCCAACTCGGCGGCCAGGTCCAACCCGGCGCGCGCCTCACTGAGATTGCTGATGCTCCGCCGGTCGAGGCCTACCTCGCGCAACGCCTCGGCGGGAGCGCGCCATGCGGCTTCGATGTCGCCAAACCGATCGAGCAGCGCCCGGAGGCGCGCCGGCCCGATGCCCCGCACACGATTGAAACCGATCCAGTATGCCAGCGATTCCAAGCCAAGCCTCCCGCATCTCCATGGTGGGTCAGCACATCGGTTGCCAGCATACAAGAGCGGTATTCTTTTGTCAAGCACTTGTGCAAATCGGTATCGCTCGCGAACCGGATGCATCACCCATGCCCTTCGTAGTTGCGGCGTTATGCGCGGTCCAGTTCTCCAGCGGCTAAAGCCGCAACTACGAAGGAGCGCGCCGCGCAGTTTTCGGATAGACTCTAATTCAATCCAGCAAGCCTTCCGGCAACTGCACCACCATGCGGCGTTTATCCAGGTCAACTTCCAGCACCACGGTGCGCAACGCAGGGATCAACACCTCACCCTCAGGCCCGGCAATCACGTAAACGTCGTTTGCCGCTGTAAAGAGCACATCTTTGAGCACGCCGATCGACTCGCCAGTCTCGGTCACTACCACAATCCCGATCAGGTCATGGACGTAGTTCTCATCCTCCGCCAGCGGCATGGCTTCGCCTTCCGGAAGGAACAAGTACTGGTCGCGCAACAACTCCGCCGCGTTCCGGTCGGGCACGGACGCCAGCTTGACCAGCCACATGGTCTGATGCGGCCGCGCCGCGACGATCTTCGTCTGCGTCGCCTCCGTTTCGGTTCCAACGTACACCCGTTGCCCCGGCTTGAACCGCTCCGGGAAATCGGTCAGCGACACCACTTTGACTTCGCCGCGAATGCCGTGCGCCCCGGCGATAGACCCAATCGCAATATAGCGCGGGCTTTTCTTCGATACTTCAGCCATTCAGAATCCTTCCCTGATAACGCAACAGAGGCGCCGCATGGCGCCCCTGTAACTGTTGATCACAACATACCGTAAGGTACGTAAGGTACGTAAGGTACAGGAGATATGTGGTCAGTCAATCTCCAGAACCACGCGTTCATCCCCCGCGGCCACCTTCAGCAACGTCCGCATGGCGTTCGCCACGCGACCGTCCTTGCCGATGACCCGCCCCATATCCTTGCGATTCACCTTCAGTTCCAACACCGTCACCCTGCCGCCACGCGTTTCGCGCACCGAGACTTCTTCCGGAGCCTCGACAAGGCCCTTGGCGATATACTCGACCAGTTCCTTTTCTCTCACGCCGGCTTCTCCTTAAAATTATCCGTCAGGTCACGGCGCAAATCACGCGGCCGCAACAAAGGGTTCGCGTCGGCAATCAGGCCGCAACCGGCGCCGCTTCATACGCGCCGACTTGCTTGAGCAGGCGCAGGACGGCCAGGCTGGGTTGCGCCCCCACCGAAAGCCAGTAACGCGCACGTTCGACATCAATCGTCACCGTCTCCGGTTCCGTCCGCGGGTTGAAAAACCCGATGTTCTCAATGATCCGCCCATCACGGGGAGACCGCTGATCTGCCACAACCACCCGATAAGTCGGTTGTTTCTTCGCGCCCTGGCGGCGCAGGCGAATACGTACCATCTATCCCTTGCTCCTTCTGTTCTTGACCTTATTCACAATGCCTGAGGCGCACCAGGACGGTAGCACGCCGCAAGCTGAGCGTCTGATATTATCTGAACATGTCCATGAGTCCGCCGCGCCCACCGCGCCCGCCGGCGCTCATCTGCTTCATCATACGCTGCATCTGGCGGAACTGGTTCAAGAGGTCATTGACCTCCTGCACCGTCGTGCCGGAACCCCGCGCCACGCGCCGCTTGCGGCTGCCGTTGAGCATCCTGGGGTCCACACGTTCGTCGTGCGTCATCGAGTGAATGATCGCCTCGATCCGGCGCATCTGCTGATCGGTAACATCGGGAGACAGATCTTTCGTCATGCTCCCCATGCCCGGGATCATCTGTAACAACTGCGTCAGCGGCCCCATCTTCTTGATCTGCTGAAGCTGTTTCAGGAAGTCTTCGAGATTGAACTCGCCCTTGACGAGCTTGCGACCCATCTGCTCCGCTTCACCGCGGTCCATGTTTTCGCCGGCACGCTCGATGAGGCTGAGCATGTCGCCCATCCCCAAAATCCGCGTCGCCAACCGGTCCGGGTGAAACGGCTCCAGCGCATCCAGCTTCTCACCGACGGCCAGATACTTGATCGGCACGCCGGTGACTTCGCGCATCGAGATCGCCGCGCCGCCGCGTGCGTCCCCATCCACCTTCGTCAGGATCAGGCCCGTCAGCCCCACGCGCTCGTGGAACCCACGCGCCACGTTCACGGCTTCCTGCCCCGTCATCGCGTCGGCCACCAGCAGGATCTCTTGCGGGTTGGCAACCCGCTTGATCTCCTCGAGCTCGCCCATCATCTGGTCGTTGATCTGCAACCGCCCCGCCGTGTCCAGCAGCACCACATCATACGCGCCTTCACGGGCGCGGCGCATGGCATGGGCCACGATCTCCGGCGGCGGCACGCTCGTGCCTTCACTATGCACCGTTATGTCGAGTTGCTTGCCCAGCACCTCAAGCTGCGTCACCGCGGCGGGCCGATACGTATCGGCAGCCACCATCAATGAACGGCGGCTGTTGCCCTTGCGCAACGCCAACGCCAGTTTACCGGCCGTCGTCGTCTTGCCTGCGCCCTGCAACCCCACCAGCATAATCACATGCGGCGCGGGGCCGGACATATCCAGCTTCGCCGGTTCGCCCAGCGTACTCAGCAGTTCCTCGTGCACGATCTTCACGACCTGCTGCGCCGGCGTCAGGCTCTTCATCACCTCAACGCCGATGGCCCGCTCTCGCACGCGCGCCACCAGATCTTTGACGACCTTAAAGTTGACATCGGCTTCCAGCAACGCCAGCCGCACCTCGCGCAACGCCACGTCAACGTCTTGCTCCGTTAACTTGCCGTGCGCCGCCAGCTTGTCAAAGACGGCGTTTAGCTTGGTTTGCAGGTTCTCAAACATGCAACGTTCCGGTCGTGCGGATGGTGATCTCCCTTTGGCACTCGCGCACGGGCCGGCCCATAGGCCGGCCCTGCAATGTACCACGCCAACAGTAAAGCCCATTCTAAGTCGGATTGCTCTTCTCGTCAAGTCTGTGCTACAATCGTGACGTATCATGGCACATGATTCAACGTAATCTGTGTATCCAACTGCGCCGACTCTCAAAGGTGAGAGACATGATCAGCAAAGAACCCCTGCCTGATGGGAAAAACATCCGCGTAACCTTCGAGTTGCCGTCGAGTATCTGGGCCGAACGGGTCAATCTAGTTGGCGACTTCAACGACTGGAGCACCAGCCAGGACGAAATGCAGCAAACCAAGAGCACCGGCAAGTGGCAGATCAGCCTGGTTCTACCCGTTGGGCGCGAGTACGAGTTTCGCTATCTCGTCAACGGCCTGGACTGGCACAACGAATGGCACGCCGACAAATACGCGCCCAACCGTTTCGGCGGCGACAATTCAATCATCGTCACTTGATGGATCGCGCCCTCCTCTCCCTTCGCTTATCCGCGCCATGATCTCCGTCCTCGGCGACATCGCTGTAGACATTGTTAGCGCTTTGCACGCGCCCCTAACGCGTGGCAGCGACGCTGCGGCGTCCATCCGGGTCACGCCTGGCGGTTCGGCGGCCAACGTCGCCGCCTGGCTGGCGCGGCTGGGCCGGCCCGTCACGTTCATCGGCCGCATCGGCGCCGACCCGTTCGGGCGGATGCTGACCGACGATCTCCGCGGCGAAGGCGTCACCACGGCGCTGGTCACCGACCCGCAGCGCCCCACCGGCGTCATCCAGGTTCTCGTCGAGCCCGACGGCGAGCGCACGATGGTTCCCGACCGCGGCGCCAACGCCTGGTGGGATGAAACCGACATCCCCGAAGCCATCATTGCCGCCTCGACGCTGCTTCACGTCGTCGGCTACGTCCTCCTCGACGAAGCCAGCCAGACCGGCGCGCTGCACGCTATGGCCCTGGCCCGCAGACACGGCGTGCCCATCAGCCTCGACCCCAGTTCTCACGCGCCGCTGCGCGCCATGGGACCGGCAGGGTTCTGGTCGCTCGTCGGTGACGTAGATATCATCTTGCCCAACCGCCACGAAGCGCGCACCCTGACGGGCGAAGCGGACCCCGCAGACGCGCTCACCGCCCTGTGCGCCCACGCCGCGCGGGCCGTCATCAAGCTGGACCGCGACGGGTGTATCGCAAGCGATGGAAAGCAACGTATTCATATCTCTGCGCCCGCCATTGCCATCACTAACGCCACCGGCGCGGGCGACGCCTTCAACGCCGCGTTTCTCAACAGCTACACCGCCGGGCTGGACCTGGAAGCCGCCTGCCGGCGCGGCGTAGCCCTCGGCTCCTACGCCGTCACCCTCTCCACCACCCGCTAATCCTCCTATCATTAGCTATTCGCCACCGGCGCACAGGAGTGCGCGCTACAAGCCAGACCCCTGCCATCCGCTATCAGCCATCCGCCATCCGCCACAGGTTGACACTCCTCGCAACTCGTTGTAACATTTAATTGAAGCCATTCCCTGGGTAGCCCGACGCGTTTTGTAGCGACGATTCGCCCGCCCGATTACCCCGGTAAGAACACCAACCAGGGGGTTACATGCTAACGAATACGGCCCGCACGTGGGGCGCACGCATTCTCGAACCGATCGCGGGCCTCATGGCCCGGCTTCACATCACGGCGAATCAGGCCACGGTCTTCGGCTTCCTGCTGACCTTCGGCATCTCGATGGTCATTGCATCCGGCCGATTGCAACTCGCCGGTTGGCTACTCATCGGCTCACTCGCCCTCGACGCCGTTGACGGCACCCTGGCCCGCATGACCAACTCCGTCAGCCTCTACGGCGCGTTCCTCGATTCCACCATGGACCGCTGGGCCGAGGTCGTCCTCTACTTCGGCCTCGCCTGGTATTTCACACAGACCGGGCAAAACAACGCTGTGCTCCTTGCCATGGCCGCTCTCTCGACCTCACTGATGGTCAGTTACACGCGCGCCCGCGCGGAAGGCATCCGCGTTCCTCTCAAAGAAGGCATGTTCACACGCTTCGAGCGTCTGGTCGTACTCGTGATCGGGCTCATCTTCAACTGGGTCATCTGGCCCCTCATCATCATCACCGTCCTGTCTGGCCTGACTGCCATTCAGCGTATGCTTGCCACACGCCGCCTGGCCTCGCCGACATCATGAGCTAAGAATATCCTGTTTCACGCATGATTCTATCGAATCTGCTCAACTGGGCGTTATCTTTCTTCACCTTTGGCGTCATAGAAGGTGAAAGTACGCATATCCCAGGACCGGAGCAGCAAGCGCTCCTGGATCGGGCCGCGCAGGCCGATCCGGTCGCCCTTGGCATGTTATACGATCAATACGTGGACAAGATCTACAGCTACATCTATCACCGCGTCAGCAGCGCCGACATCGCTGAAGACCTCACCGCCCAGGTCTTCATGCGCATGTTAGAGGCTGTCCGGAGCGGGCGTCCCTGGCAAACCTCCTTTTCCGGGTGGCTCTATCGCATCGCGCACAACCTGGTCATAGATTCTTATCGGCGCAACAAGCGGGCCACCTTTGTAGACGTGGATGACGTCACCTATCTCAAGGCCACAGACGGCGACCCGCTGCGCTCGGCGGAGACCAAAGTTGAGATGGACCGGCTGCGCCAGGCCCTGAGCAGCCTCACCGAAGAACAGGTACAGGTCGTCACGCTGCGTTTCCTGGAAGACCTGAGCATCGCCGAAGTCGCCAATATCATGGACAAAACGGAGGGCGCCATTAAGGCCCTCCAGTATCGTGCGGTGCTCTCTCTGCGTCGGGTGATGCAACCATGAGGCCATCAAACGACATCCTGCTTGACGCGCTGGACAAATGCTACGAGTTGCTCCGCAGCGGAGCAGACGTGGAAACCTGCCTGCAACGCTTCCCGGAGCAGGCGGCGCAGCTTCAACCCCTGCTCGCCACCATGGCGCAGCTTCAGGGGCTACGTCCTGTTCCGCCGCGTGCGCCCGCAGTCGCCATGCAACGCCGCCGCGCATTCATGACCTCCGCCTACGCGCTGGCAGCAGAAAAAGACGCGCCGGCCAGTGGCGGCTTAACCGGCTGGTGGCAAAGTCTGGTCGTCGCGCTATCCGGCCTGTTGCGCCCAACGGCCCCGCGCCCGGTTCCCGTCGGGTTGCTGGCCCTGCTGTTGACCTTCATCGTTGTCGGCATGTTGGGCACGCTCGGCGTCACAACATCCGCCACCGCCTTGCCCGGCGATCTGCTCTATCCCGTGAAAACCGCGACCGAGAGAGCGCGCCTCCTGCTGACGCGCGACGCCCCGACCCGTGATGCATTGCTCGAAGACTTCGCCGCTGAGCGCCGTCGCGAGGCAGAGGCGATCCGCGACCTGAAACGCCCCGTCCAAAATCTGCGGTTACAAGGCGTCATCGAGCAGACTGCTGACGGTACATGGCGCATCAACAGCTTGCCCGTCATCATCAACGATCAGACGCGCATCGAGGGTAAACTTGCGCCGGGCGCACGGGTCGAAGCAGTCCTCAACGCCCCTGGCGACGGCTCCCTCGTCGCCGTCGTCCTGAAGATCATGCCGCCCATAAGCGGCAAGAGGCAGCCCGGCCCTGAGGAGGCCGAAGCCGTCGCGCCGCGCCCACCCCCCACCCACACGCTGATTCCAACGGCGACTCGCACTTCCGAGCCGACTGTAACGGCGACAACCACACCGACGGTCTACCTCCCGGCAAGCGTCTCTGACCCGGCCGACGACAAGCCAGATCGCGTCGCGGTTCCGACGCGTACGCCGACCGCAAAGCCATCAGCGACGGCCACGCGCACCGCCACGCTGACACCTGCACCCACCCACACGCCGACAGCGACATCGCTGCCCGTGTTCCGGCTTTTCGGTCGCCTTAACAAAATTGAGGATAACCGCTGGACCATCGACGATCTCACGGTTTACACCGATGCCGAAACTGATATACAAAGCGATCCACGCATCGGCGATCGGGTCTCCGTCACCTATGAAACCCTTCCCAATGGCAATCATCACGCCATCGGGATTATCATGGAGGCGCGTGCCGCGGCCACACCGGTTCCCATCAGCATCACCGACCGTCTCAATTCCATGGACGGCGCTACATGGATTGTGGGCCGCTGGGTCGTCACCATCACCGGCGATACAACCATTGAGGGCAATCCACAGGTGGGCGAAATGGTGGAAGTTAACGGTAGGCGCAAGAGTGACAGTGAGCTGACCGCCAACACGATTTCAGTGCGCCGGCTGATCGAAAAGCCGTTCCAGGGGACGATTCAAGAAATTGCCGCCGATCACTGGATCGTCGAGGGCGAATACGTCATCGTGAATGAAAACACGCAAATCATAGGCGAACCCGCCATCGGTCGTGACGCGCAAGTAGATGCCGTCATTCAACTGGATGGTAGCTTGTTGGCGCGGCGCATCTACATCGTACCGGATGAACCCAACGAGCCGCCAGCCACCCCCGCCGACGCCGAACCGGAGCCTGGCCCCACCGAGCCGCCATTCGAACCCGCGCCCGTGGAGACGCCTGACGCCACATTCATCGCCCCATCTATTTGATGCTGCCACGCTATCCATTCGGCCTATCGGTCGAAACCCGGAGCCAACATGCCTGAAGTCATCATGCTGGGCACAGGTCGCGCCCTGCCGACGGCCACGCAAGAAAACACCTATCTGGCACTATCCGGCGCGCAGAGCCTCATCATGGTAGACTGCGCCGGCGCGCCCTATCGCCAAATGCTGAAAGCGGGCCTTGACCCCGCGCGCCTTTCCGCGTTGATCATCACCCACTTTCACCCCGATCACGCCTACGGCGTCCCGTCGCTGCTGATCTCGCTGTGGCTGGCGGGACGAACCCAACCACTCGACCTTTACGCGCCCGACGCGGCCCTGTCACGCGTGCGAGACACGCTGGACCTCTATGACCCGGATTCATGGCCGGGCATGTATACAGTGAACTATCATGGCATCGCGACAACACGGGGCGCGCCCGTCCTCACGGATGACGACTTCACGATCACTGCCGCTCGTGGCCTGCACTTCATCCCGACCGTGGGCCTGCGCATCACAGACCGCGCGACCGGCCTCTCCCTGGCCTACTCCTCCGACACCGAACCAAGCGCCGACATTGCGGAACTGGCGCGCGGGGCCGACTTGCTAATCCACGAAGCATCCGGCAGCGGCCGCGGACATTCCTCCGCGGCTCAAGCCGCCGGCGTCGCGGGCGACGCCAGGGCGCGCCGCCTCGTGCTCGTGCATTACGACCGGACGGCCACCCCACCCGCGACCATGCGCCGGCAGGCGCGGTCCGTCTTTTCCGGCGAGATCACGGTCGCCAAAGACTTCGACCGCTTCACGTGGTAAAAAACGCATCCAGGCTTCTACCAAACCGCAGAGACGTGGTTTGGCAGAAGCCTGGATATCATTCTTTTTCCGTGTATTCTGTGTGTTCCGTGGTGGGCTAAAGCCAAAAATCCTGAGATCAGCGCACCCAGCGCCGGCCCTCGAACACCAACCCGCTGCGAATCAACTCCTGGCGGATCGTCTCCGCACTGATCTCATCGAGCACGCCGTCCTCGATCAGCTTCGAGCGTAACCGCTGCAACGACCACGACGAAAACTCCAACCCCAGCACTTCAGGGTCCGTGCTTGCCAGCCGGATGATCGCCTCGCGCTGGTGTTCGCTGAACAACGGGGGCCGCCCCGGCGAACGGCGCGGATAGAGGCCCCGCAGCCCCTGCTGATTGAAGCGATGAATCCACTTCCGCACGTTAATCGGATGCAAGCCGACCACTGCGCTGATCTCGTGGACGCCGCGTCGCCGCGCGGATAACTGCACAATCTGCGCCCGCTGCCCCATTTCCGAGCCGTGATACCGTCGCAACATCTCATCGAGTTGACGCGACTCCTCTGCCGTGAGCGACCTCACATAAAGCGCCATGCGTATCCCCCTTTGTGGTAAATTCGACCGGCAGCCGACGCCTCGCTGCGGCCTTCCTGTTGATGATGACGCCACGTGAACAAAAAGGTAACGACGTTTTCCTGACATCGCGAAAAGTATGCTAACATGATACCGGTCATGGATTCCCAACCCGCCAACCGCTATAATGACTATCTGACATGATTGCACCCGTCCCCTGTAGCAGTGATCCGAAACTGCTGTAGTTTAGGGCCCTGCCTGGCAGCAGCCCAGGCAGGGGTGCCCGTCCACGACGCCCACAAGGGGCTAAACTACAGGAGTCCGGATAGGAGATGCATCACGGAGACAAAAATACCAACTCATTCATCAGAGGAGGACGAAACCCTATGAAACGCCTAACCCCGGTCCCCAGCGATCTGGATATCGCCCAGGCCGCTGAGCTGCAACCCATCGTTGACATTGCCGCCGCGCTCGGGCTGACACCCGATGACCTCGAGCTGTATGGCAAATATAAAGCCAAGGTCCATCTGGATGTCCTGGAGAAGTTCGCCGCCAACCCGCAGGGCAAATACATTGACGTGACCGCCATCACGCCCACCCCGCTGGGCGAAGGCAAGACCACCACCACCGTCGGCCTGACGCAGGGTCTGGGCGTCCTCGGCAAGAACGTGGCCTGCTGCATCCGCCAGCCCTCGCAAGGCCCCACCTTCGGCATCAAGGGCGGCGCGGCCGGCGGCGGCTACAGCCAGATCGTCCCCATGGAAGACTTCAACCTGCACCTGACCGGCGACATCCACGCCATCACAGCCGCGCATGATCTGGTCGCCGCGGCCATTGATGCCCGCATGTTGCACGAAGCGCAGGCCGACGCCGAGACGATGTTCAACCGCCTCTGCCCCCCCGGCAAGAACGGCGAGCGGCGCTTCTCCCCGACCATGCTTCGCCGGCTCGCAAAGCTGGGCATTGACAAGACCGACCCGGCCGAACTCACCCCGGAAGAGCGCGCCCGCTTCGCCGTCCTCGACATTGACCCCGACAGCATCACCTGGAACCGCGTCATTGACATCAGCGACCGCTTCCTGCGCAAGATCGAAATCGGGCTGGGGCCGGAAGAAAAGGGCATGACCCGCATCACCGGCTACGACATCACCGTCGCCTCCGAGATCATGGCGATCCTCGCGCTGACCACCAGCCTCGAAGACCTGCGTGAGCGCATCGGCCACGCTGTGATCGGTACGAGCCGCAGCGGCGAAGCCGTCACCATCGAAGACCTCGGCTGCGCCGGCGCGGCCACCGTCCTGATGAAGGACGCCATCATGCCCAACCTCATGCAGACGTTGGAAGGACAGCCGGCCTTCGTCCACGCCGGCCCGTTCGCCAACATCGCACACGGCAACTCCTCCATCCTCGCCGATCAGATCGCCCTGAAGATGGCTGACTACGTGGTCACGGAATCGGGCTTCGGCGGCGACATGGGCATGGAGAAGTTCATGGACATCAAGTGCCGCTACTCCGGGCTGGTCCCCGATTGCGTGGTGTTGGTGGCGACGGTGCGTGCGCTGAAGATGCACGGCGGCGGCCCCAAAGTCACGCCCGGCAAGCCGCTGCCGCCGGCCTATATCGAGGAAAACCTCGACCTGCTGCGCGCCGGCGCCGACAACCTGATCGCGCACATCGAGAACGCCAAACGCTTTGGCATACCGGTCGTGGTCGCCGTCAACAAGTTCAAAGACGACACCCCCGCGGAGATCGAGCTGATTCGCCAGATCTCGATGCAGGCGGGCGCGGAAGACGCCGTGCTCTCGAACCACTGGGCGGAGGGCGGCGACGGTGCGGTCGAGTTGGGCAAGGCGGTCATCGCCGCGTGCGAACAGCCGCACGACTTCCAGTTCCTCTACCCGCTCGACTGGACGATCAAGGAAAAGATCGAGAAGATCGCCACGGCCATTTACGGCGCGGGCAGCGTCTCCTACACGCCCGAAGCCGAGGCCAAGATCGAATTATACACCCGGCTGGGGTTCGACAAGCTGCCCATCTGCATGGCGAAGACCCACCTGAGCCTGAGCCACGACCCGACGGTCAAGGGCCGCCCCACGGGCTACGTCTTCCCGATCACCGACGTGCGGGCCAGTGTCGGCGCGGGCTTCGTCTACCCGCTCTGCGGCGAGATGCGCACCATGCCCGGCCTGCCCACCCGCCCCGTCTTCTACGATGTGGACCTCGACCTCGAAACCGGCCAGGTCGTCGGCCTCTTCTAACCCTCTACCGAAGACCCTTCACGGCGATACGTCGTTTGCAGACGTATCGCCGTTCTCTATACCATCAGCTATCAGCCATCAGCCATTTGTCATATTCGTCCATCTCAGCTATAATTACTCAGTTCGCGAAGATATCAGCGAACCGGTGGGAGTGATGAGCGATGCCGATTTACGAATACGAATGTGAACATTGTGGCGTGCGTTTCGAGAAATTGCAGCGCATGATCGAAGATTCATTGACCGAATGCCCCGAGTGCGGCGGTCACATCCATCGCGTCATGCAGCCGGTCGGTGTGATTTTCAAGGGTTCCGGGTTCTACGTCACCGATAACAAAGGCAAGTCGTCAACCAACATCCCTGCCAACAAGAAGGATGACGAGAGCAAACACGCGGCGGCTGAGACTACATCTGCATCTGACGAGGGCAAAACCAAGCCTGCGCCCAAAGCAGAGTCAACCAGTACCACGACGACGAAAAGCAGCGGCGGAGAAAGCTAAACGCTCTGCCATAATGACCGACTTCTGGAGAGTAAGACGCGCGGCCCGGCCCCGTTTTACTCTCTAATTTTGCCCTGAACATGTTTGACTTCACCCTTCACGCCACCGACCCTACCGGCCCCGCGCGCAGCGGGACGTTTCAAACGCCCCACGGCCCGATCGAGACCCCTGTCTTCGCGCCCGTCGGCACACAGGCCACGGTGAAAACCGTCACCCCGCGCGACCTGCACGCAGTCGGCGCATCGCTCATCCTGGCCAACACCTATCACCTGTTCCTCCGACCCGGCGCAGACCTCATCGCCGATTTCGGCGGCCTGCACGGCTTCATGGCCTGGCCCGGCCCCATCCTCACCGACTCCGGCGGCTATCAGGTGTTCAGCCTCGCCCAGACGCGCAAAGTTGACCCCGACGGCGTGACCTTCCGCTCGCACATTGACGGCAGCATCCAACGCCTGACGCCCGAAACGTCCATCGCCGTACAGGAATCGCTCGGTGCGGACATCATCATGTGCTTCGACGAGTGCCCCGAGCCGCACGACCGGGCCTATAACGAAGCAGCGCTCGCCCGCACCCACGCGTGGGCCGTGCGTTGCAAGGCCGCGCAACAGCGACCCGATCAGGCGCTCTTCGGCATCGTCCAGGGCGGCATCTTCCCCGATCTGCGCGTCGAAAGCGCCTGCACCCTCCGCGCGCTCGATTTCCCCGGCTACGCCGTCGGCGGGCTGAGCGTCGGCGAAACCAAAGAGGAAATGTACGGCATCCTCGATCAGGTCGTCACCAAGCTGCCGGCCGATCGTCCGCGCTATCTGATGGGCGTCGGCGCGCCGGAAGACATCGTCGAGGGCGTCGCCCGCGGCATTGACATCTTCGATTGCGTGTTGCCCACCCGCGTCGCGCGCAACGGCGGCCTGTTCACGCGTGGAGGCCGCATCAACCTGCGCAACGCGCGCTACAGCGCCGATCCACTGCCGGTCGAGCCCGGTTGCGACTGCTACGCCTGCCAACATTTCAGCCGCGCCTACCTGCGTCACCTGTTCAAGGCCGGCGAAATCCTCGGTCTCCATCTGGCGACCATCCACAATCTGCGATTCATGCAACGGCTGATGGCCGACATTCGCGCGCACATCAAGACGGGCACGTTCCACGATTTCAGGGACGCCTTCCTTAACGAGTATCAAATATCCGATCAGGCTGTGCGTCACGCGCAGCGCGCGGCCCGCCAACAGCGGGCCGCGGCCGAACAGCAAAAGTAATCTCTCGCAGGAAAGATCACATGAACCTCATCCAGGCTTTGATCCTCGGCATCGTCCAGGGTTTGACGGAGTTCATCCCCATCAGCAGTTCCGCCCATCTGGTCCTCGTGCCCTGGGCGCTGGGCTGGCCCAACTCCACGCTGGCCTTCGACACCATGCTCCACTGGGGCACGCTCGTCGCCGTCTTCGCCTACTTCTGGAGCGACTGGCTCGCCATGGTGAAGGGCTTCTTCCGCAGCCTCACCACGTCCGGCCCGTGGAATCGCGAGCCGGGTGGCCGTCTCCATGACGAAGACAGCCGCCTCGCCTGGTGGATCATCCTCGGTTCGATTCCCGCCGCGGTGATCGGTTTCGCCTTCGAGAGCTTCTTCGAGTCGCTTTTCAACAACGTCACCGCCGTTGGCTTCTTCCTGCTGGTCACCGCGTTGATCCTGTTCCTGGCCGAACGCCTGACCCACGGCAAGCGCTTCCTGCCCTCCCTGCGCCTCCCCGATGCGCTCGTCATCGGTTTCGCGCAGGCCGGGGCCATCGCCCCCGGCATCAGTCGCTCCGGCGCGACCATCGCGGCCGGCATGGCGCGCGGCCTGAATCGCGAATCCGCGGCCCGTTTCAGCTTCCTCCTCTCCGCACCCGCCATCTTCGGCGCGGGCCTGCTCAAGCTCGTCCAACTCGCGCAAGATGGAACCGCCGCGCAACAACTTCCGCTCATGGCCGTCGGTTTCGCGTCCGCCGCCATCACCGGCTACTTCTGCATCAAATATCTGCTGGCTTATCTGCGCCGCGGCAACCTCTACGTCTTTTCCGCCTATTGCGCCGTCGTGGGCAGCATCGTCCTGGTCGTCACGCTCTTCTAGGCTTTATGTCAATGCGTCTCCGTCGGCTCGCCCTCCTCCTCGTCGCCCTGATCGCGGCGTTCCTGGCCGGAGGTTGCACCAACGTGGCGCAGGTCGGCGCGCCGCCCGTCACGCTGCGCATCGCCGGTTCATCCGCCATGAAGCCAGTCTTGCTGGACTTGACCGAAGCCTACGGCACGTCTCACGGCAGCGTCACCTTCGTGATCACCGGCAGCGGCTCAAGTTTCGGCGTTTCGGCGGTACGTGCGGGCCAGGCCGAGATCGCCGCCGTATCCTGGGCTTCCGATACCAATACTGCGGTTCCTGGTTATCGCCTCACGCCGATCGCGCGCGATGGCCTGACCATCATCACCCACCCCCGCAACCCGATCTCCGGGCTGACGCTGCTACAACTGCGCGCCCTCTACAAAGGCGAAATCCTCGATTGGTCCGCCCTCGACGGCGCGCCCGGCGAACCGATCATCATCAGCCGCGAAGACGGTTCCGGTGACCGGGACGCGTTCGAAACTCTCGTCATGGGCGGCGAGCGCGTCTCCCTCAGCGCCCTGGTTTTGCCCACCGCCGAGGCCGTCGCCGCGTACGTCGCCGAACACCCCGCCGCCATCGGCTACGTCAGCATGGCCCAGCAAAGCGATGCGATGCACACCCTGCCCATTGAAGGGCTTGCCCCGTCCGCCGAATCGGTCCGTGCGGGCGCATACCACCTCAGCCGTCTGCTCTATCTGTTCACCCCCGACCGCGCATCACCCCAGGTGCGCGCCTTCATGGATTACGTTCTCAGCCCCGCCGGTCAGGCCATCGTCGCCCGCCACCACGTCCCTCTTCGCCCATAACCCGCCCATCCGTGCCTCTCTGTGGGCCGATCTTCCCCTCACCCCAACCCTCTCCCAAAAGGCGAGGGAGCCGCTGCGCCCATCCGTGTACTAATCCGTGTTAGCCCCCCAATTTCTAATTTGCTTAATTTGACGCGCTATGATAAACTCTGCATGTAAGTCAAGGTTGTGCGAGTTTTTGGGAAGTGGGGGCGCCCCCACTTTTCTTGTTAGTAAGGACCTGTAACTTGTGGCGCCATCATAAATGCATTGACGTATTGTCGCACGAGGAGTAGCTTGAGGGATGAAAAGCGATCTCATTATCGCTGTCAATCAAATTTGTGCGGATAAAGAACTTCCGACCAACGTGATTCTGGAAGCCATCGAAGAGGCTCTGGTTCACGCCTATCGGCGGAACTTCGCTGCGAACAACGCAGTCGTCCGCGTGCAAATTGACCCGGAAACGGGCGAGATCCGCGTCTTCTGCGAGCGAGTGGTCGTGGAAGAGGTGGAAGATCCGGTGACCGAAATCAGCCTGGCCGACGCGCTCAAACTTAAGCCGGACGCCGTCCTCGAAGACGTCATCCTGACCGAGCGCGAACCCACCGATTTCGGGCGCATCGCCGCGCAAACCGCCAAACAGGTCATCCTTCAACGCATCCACGAAGCGGAGCGCGATGTCCTGTTCGACTCATTCCACGAGCGCGAAGGCGAACTGATCAACGGTTCCGTCCAGGCCATTGACTATCGCACTAATCTGGTGACAGTCACTTTGGGCAAGAAGGCGGAAGGTGTGTTGGCCCCCGAAGACCAACTGATGAACGACCGCTATCGGATCGGCCAGAACATTCGCGCCTTGCTCGCCGAGGTCACCAAAGGCACGCGCGGCCCGCAGATTCGGCTTTCGCGCACCCATCGCAACATGTTGCGCCGCCTGCTCGAGCGCGAAGTGCCCGAAATTTTCAACGGCACCGTCGAGATCAAGAGCGTCGCGCGCGAACCCGGCCAGCGTTCCAAAGTCGCCGTTGTGGCGACCCAGCCCGGCGTTGATCCGGTCGGTTCGTGCGTCGGAATGCGCGGCACGCGGATTCAAAACATCGTGGATGAGCTCAACGGCGAAAAAATTGACGTGGTTGAATGGAACGCCGACGTGCGTTTCTTCATCAGCAACGCCCTCAGCCCGGCCCGGCCCACCGACACGATCCTGATCGAAGAAGGCGATGTGCATACGGCCATCGTCGTCGTGCCTGATCGTCAGCTTTCACTCGCTATCGGCAAAGAGGGCCAAAACGCTCGCCTGGCCGCCAAGCTGACCGGCTGGCGCATTGACATCAAGAGCGAAACCGAGGCCGCGACCGAAGGCTTGAGCGAAATCAAACGCCAGCAGTTAGAGATGATCCGGGCGCGCTCGCTCGACTCGAAGGCGCCCGCGGCCCTGGGCGATGATCTGTTGAGCCGGGCGGAATGGCTCTTGCGTGAGAAGGACAAGACCCCGGTCACCCTTGACCGCGCAGCTCAACTCCTGGCCGACGCCCAGGCTGCCGTGACGCAACCCATCGAAGACGCAGAAGCCATCGGTGACGACCCCGTGGTCACCGGCGAAGAAAGCGCAGAGCCCGTCGTCGCAGAAGCAGCCGTCGCGGAAGCGCCGGCGCAAATCGAGCCGGCAGCGACATCCGAAACCGTCGAACCGGAAGCCGTAGAACCCAGCTTTGACGAAATTATCTTCGAAGAACTGGACTTCACGGAAGTCGAAGGAAGCGAAGAGACCGACGACTCGACCAGGCCCGCCAAAGGCAAAAAATCGGGCAAGGGCCAGCAGCGCGAACTGGTCTACGATGATCGGTTGGGCCAAGTCGTGAGTCGCAAGAAACGCAAACCCGGCCGCAGCGGCTGGGAAGACGATCTCGAGACCTATTAGAATCAATAATCTGTAGTTTAGCCCCTTGTGGGCGTCGGTGATGGGCACAAGGCCTAGCCCTTGTGGGCTACAGGATTCTCGGATAAAAAGTTAGGCCGATTTGGGCGGTGTATGGCTAAGATGAAAGGGCGACGACAGAAACCCGTCCCCCAACGAACTTGTATCATTTGCCGGCAGACGCAAACCAAACGTGCGTTGATCAGAATTGTCCGCACGCCGGAAAACGGCGTTCAAATGGACCCAACCGGGAAACTGGCGGGCCGCGGCGCGTACCTCTGCCGGACGCAAACTTGTTGGAACACAGCGTTGAACAGCTCAAGGCTGAGCGCCGCGCTGAAGACCGCATTGACACCCGATGAACTGGCCGCATTGCGAACCTTTGCGGCCGGTCTACCCGAGATTCCCGACGAGGTGCCGGATGTACTGGCGCACACATCGGATGGAATCTCACCTGACTGAGGCAGGAGTATTCTCATGCTGGCGGCCGCGCGACCGCAGCACAACACGGTCGGGAGGCAGAGATGACCGGAATTATGGCGAGGTGGGGATGATCTGATTCGTTACGACGCAGCCCCCCCTCTCCGCATCATTCCCTCTGACTCTTGTCCGGCGCTTGCCGGATACCATCCATCAAGATGGCGCCCAATACTGACAGGCTTTTGGCAAAATCGCAGCGCGAGCCTTTTTTGCTCGGCGTTCTGTGTTGTCGCCCTGACCGTGTGCATCGCCTGTGAGACCCGCTTCGGCTTCTGCGGATATGGAGGGAATTGTAATGAGTAACGACTATTCGAAAAACTCGAGCCCTAAAAAGCCGGGCACAAGCACGCAGACACCATCACCCAATCACCCCGACGCCCGACGCCCCGTTTCTTCCCAGAAACCCGGCCAATCGCAACCGTCGCAACGCCCCGCCGGCCCGCCGCGGCCCGGCGGCAACACCGCGGGTTCGACCCCGAACGGGCAATCGAACCAGAATCGTAATAACACGTCGCAGCGCGGCCCGTCCAGCGCCGCCTCTTCCGGCGGCGGATCATCTCGCGGCGGTTATCGGAGCGGTGGCGGCGGCGGAAATAACCGCTCGCGCCCTCAGGGCAACAAGGGCCGTTCCGGCGGATCATCGCGATCATCGTCCGCTCCCGCCGTCGCCGAGGCCCCGCGCGTCAAAGAACCCGTCATCACGATCACCGAAATCATCATCCCGACGCAGATCACCGTTCGCGAGCTCGCCGAGAAGATGCATCGCAGCCCCATTGACATCATCAAGACGCTCATGAACTACGGCATGATGGTTCCCATCACCGAATCCATTGACTTCAGCACCGCCGCAGTCGTGGGCGAGGAACTGGGCATCACCGTCAAGCCGGAAGCGGCCCCCGAACCGGAAGTCTCCGAAGCCGAGGAAGAAACGCCGCTCACGTTGCGCCAGCGCATCATGGCCGACGAGAACCCCGCTGGGTTGGTCCTCCGGCCGCCCATCGTCACGGTACTGGGCCACGTAGATCACGGCAAGACCACCCTGCTCGACGCCATCCGCGAGACGCGCGTCGTCGAAGGCGAGGCTGGCGGCATCACGCAGCACATCGCCGCCTACCAGGTCGAGATCAAAAATCGCAAGATCACGTTCCTCGATACGCCGGGGCACGAGGCATTCACCGCCATGCGCGCCCGCGGCGCGATGGTCACCGACATCGCGATCCTGGTCGTCGCCGCCGACGACGGCGTCATGCCGCAAACCAAAGAGGCCATCGCGCACGTCAAAGCGGCGCAAGTGCCCATCGTCGTGGCCCTGAACAAGATTGACAAGGCGAATGCTAACCAGGATCGCGTCAAGCAAGAACTGGCCGACAATGGTTTGCTGATCGAAGAATACGGCGGCGACGTCATGTGCGTCCCCATCTCGGCCAAGATGCGCCGCGGCATTGACGACCTCCTGGAGAACATCCTGCTGGTTGCCGACATTGATCCGCTGATGGCGAACCCGAAGGGTCACACGGTCGGCACGGTCATCGAAGGCCGGCTCGACAAAACGCGCGGCCCGTTGGCAACCCTGCTGGTTCAAAACGGCGCCCTCCACGTGGGCGACAGCATCGTCACCGGCGAAACCTATGGCAAGCTGCGCGCCATGTACAATGACAAGGGCGAAAACATCACCGCAGCACTGCCCGCCACGCCGGTCATCGTCCTGGGCATGTCGGAAGTGCCGGTTGCGGGCGACACCTTCTCGGTGGAAGCCGATGATCGCACGGCGCGCGCCATTGCCGCAGAACGCCAGGCCAACCGGCGCGCCGCGGCCGCCGTCACCGCCGGACCGAAGCCGATGACCCTGGAGAGCATTCTCGCCCATGCAGAAGCCGGCCAGATCAAAGAGCTGAACCTGATCCTCAAGGCCGATGTCCAGGGGTCTATCGAGCCGATCGTCAATTCGCTCGAAAAACTCAACTCGGACAAGATGCGCGTCAAGATTCTGCACCAGGCCACCGGCAACATCACAGAGTCAGACGTCATGCTCGCGATTGCTTCGCACGCCCTCATCATGGGCTTCTCCGTCAACGTCGAGCCGGCCGCCGCACGCATGGCCGACGCGGAAGGCATTGACATCCGACTGTACGACATCATCTACAAGCTGGTCGAGGACATCGAGCGAGCGCTGACCGGCCTGCTTGACCCCGTCTACAAGGAAGTCATCACCGGCCACGCCGAGGTGCGCGCCGTGTTCCGCGTCTCGAAGGTCGGCAAGGTCGCGGGGTGCTACGTCCTCGATGGCGACATCCGCCGCAACGCATTGGCGCGCGTCAAGCGCGCCGGTGCGGTCCTGGCCGAAGATCGCATCGTCGGTCTGAAACGCTTCCAGGAAGATACCACCGAAGTCAAGACGGGCTTCGAGTGTGGCATCACCCTGGGCAACTACCATGACTTCGAAGAAGGCGACATCTTCGAGGTCTACAAAAAAGAACGCGTCAGCTAAAGCCAAACCGACTGTAGCCGGTCACGATAGAGTCATTCTGAGTGGGTCGCCCCTCAATAGATCGTTATGGCGTGACTCCAACGAAGAATCTCGCCCGGCTACAGTCGCCATCACACCATTAGTGTCTATCCGAAAACTCGTAGTTCTAGCCCCTTGTGGGCGTCTGCGACGGGCACAAGGCCTATACTACGGGGGTTTTCAGATAGATTCTTAGTCAGGGAGCCATCAGGTGATCTCTCATCGCCAGCAACGCATATCCGAACTGTTGCGCGAAGAACTTAGCCTCTTGATCCAGTCCGAACTGGATGACCCGCGCCTCGAAGATGCCCTCGTCACCGTCACTCACGTAGACGTCAGCGCCGATTTGCAGAACGCCTCGGCCTTCATTGACCACGCGCGGCCGCAGGACGCGTCCGACGCGATCATTGACGCGCTGCGCCACGCGGAACCTTTCTTGCGTCGCTCGTTGGCCGAAAGCCTCGATCTGCGCGTCGTACCCGCGTTAACTTTCCACATTGACGTCGTCGAGCAACACGCTCGCCGGATTGATTCCCTGCTGGACGAAATCTCGGCCGCAGAGCGCGCACAGACCCCGGAGCCCGATGACGACGCTGAATGAAATCGCCGCCGTGCTGAACGGCGCGACCCGCGTCCTGGCCTTCTGCCATGTCACGCCTGACGGGGACGCCATCGGCTCGCTGCTTGGCTTCGGCCAACTCCTCGCTGCGCCCGAACGCGAGATCGTCCTGGTCTCCGCTGATGGCGTCCCCGAGGAGTTCCACTTCCTGCCGGGCGCCGACCGGATTCAAACCGTCGCGCCCGACATGGCCTGGGACGCCGTCGTCACCCTGGATGCAAGCGACCCCCGCCGCCTGGGCGATCCGTTCCGCCCCGAGAGCTACGGCGACGCGCCCATCATCAACATGGACCACCACGTCACTAATCTCCTTTTCGGCGACCTGAATTACGTGGACCCGACCGCAGCCGCCACCGCGCAGATCATGGTTGACCTGGCCGATGCCCTGCCCACGCCCATTTCGCACGACGCCGCCATCTGTCTGCTCACAGGCCTCGCCACCGACACCCTCGGCTTTCGCACCAGCAACGTCACGCCCCAGGTCATGCGTACCGCCGTCCGTCTCATGGAAACCGGCGTAGACCTCTCCATGTTGATCTCCCGGACGCTGGCCGCACGCCCTGTCAGCGCCATGAAGCTTTGGGGTCTCGCCCTGGCCGAGCTGCAACAGACCGGCCGCGTCGTATGGGCCGCCGTCAGCAATGACATGCGCGCGCAGACCGGCGCGACCGAAGACGGTGAAAGCGGTCTGGTCAGCTTCCTCGTCGGCGCGCGGGAGGCAGACATAGCGGCCGTCTTCTCCGAGACGCCGGAAGGCGCCGTTGCCGTCAGTTTGCGCTCCAGCTCCGGTTTCGATGTGTCTCAACTCGCGCTGGACCTGGGCGGCGGCGGCCACCCGCAGGCCGCGGGCTGCACCCTTGACGGCCCGCTGACCGCCGCGCAAGAACGCGTCGTTCCGATGCTCGCCGCCCTCGTCGCTGCCGGCCCCACGCGCGGCGTCCAACCTACCGATGATTGACGGTATCCTCAACGTTGACAAACCCGCGGGCTGGACCTCGCACGATGTCGTCGGGTTCCTCCGGGGCAGACTCGGCGTCAAGAAGATGGGCCACGCTGGCACGCTCGACCCCTTCGCCACCGGCGTGCTCGTTGTCTGCATGGGGCAGGCCACCCGCATCGCCGAATATCTGACTGCCTCCGTCAAGTCCTATCGCGCCGTGGCCGAACTGGGCCTCACCACCGACACCTACGACATAGACGGAGCCGTGCAGACCCGCGCGCCCATTCCGCCGCTCAGCGAGGACGATCTGCGCCGCACGCTCGCCGCCTTCGAGGGCGAGATCGAACAATACCCGCCCGCCTATTCGGCCATCAAGCAGGACGGCGTGCCCGCCTATCGGCGCGCCCGGCGCGGCGAACAGGTCGAGTTACCGGCGCGCACCGTCTACATTCACGAAGCGCGTCTGCTGGCCTGGAATGCACCCCATCTGGAATTTGAAGTGACCTGCGAAGCGGGAACCTACATCCGCAGCATCGCGCACGACCTGGGCCAAGAGCTCGGGTGCGGCGCGATCCTCGTCGCCTTGACGCGCACGCGCAGCGGCCCATTCCGCGTCGAAGACGCCCTCCGCCCCGACGCGCTCGCCGAAGCCGCCGCGGCTGGAACGCTCGCCGCGTACGTCCATCCGCTACGCGAGGCGCTCTATGACCTCACGCCGGTGCAGATCAACGCCGAGGAGGCGACGCGTCTCACGCAGGGCCAGGCCATCGGCGCAACGCAAGCCCCGGCGCAGCCCATCGGCTATGCGCTCGACGCGGATGCGCAGGTGCGCGCGATCTTGCGGTATGATGCGGACGAACAACTCTGGCGACCGGCCAAAGTCTTCAACACGCAAGAGTAAGCGCAACTTCGATCCATGGAAAGCTATCTCGGTTTCCCGCAACAGCCTCTCTCCGCGCCGGCCTTCCTGACCATCGGCAGCTTCGACGGCGTCCATCTGGGCCATCAAGCGCTGATCCACAACCTCGTCACCGCCGCCCGGCAGGAAGGCGGCCTCGCCGGCCTGCTCACCTTCGACCCACACCCCGTCAGCGTCTTGCGCCCCGAGATCGCCACACCGCGCCTCACCAGCATCGCCGAACGCCGCGACATCCTGGCCGCCCTCGGATTGGATTTCATGGTCGTGCTCCCCTTCACGCGGGAGACCGCCGCCACCCCTGCCGCCGATTTCGTCGCGGATCTGGTCAGGCATCTTGCGCTCCGGGCGCTGTGGATCGGCCCCGATTTCGCCCTGGGCCGTGGCCGCGAAGGCAACGCGGCGCGCCTGGCGGAATTGGGCGCAACGTGGGGTTACGACGTGCAGGTCATCGAGCCGTATGAACTGAGCGGGGGGTTGGTGCGCAGCAGCCGCATCCGGGCGTTGCTCACCGAATCAGGCGCGGTAGAGATGGCCGCGCGCCTGCTGGGACGGCCGTATCAGGTTTGGGGGCCGGTCGTCGTCGGGGCGCGCCGCGGCCGCACGCTGGGCTTCCCCACGGCCAACGTGGAGCTTCCCGCCGACCGTCTCATCCCGGCCTACGGCGTCTACGCCTGCTGGGCCTGGCGAGCAAATCATGCGATTGACGGCATGGCGCCGGGTTATCCTGCCGTGGTCAACATCGGCGTCCGGCCCAGCTTTGACAACGGCGCCCCCTCCATCGAGGCATTCCTGCTGGACTTTGACGACGACATCTATGGGGAAACGTTGGGGCTGAGCTTTGTCGAGCGCCTGCGCGGCGAGCAACGCTTCGCCAGCATCGGCGCGCTGATCGCGCAAATCCAGGCCGACGCCGCGACCGCCCGCGACATCCTGACCCACCCGACCAGCACCGGCCGCGAGGGCAGCGCCCCCGTCTGGCAAGAGTTAATCCACACCGCCGATTGGTCCATCCGGGCCGAGGGCGCGTCGCAACGCGAGGTCTTCGTCGCCGCCGCAACCGCGATGTATGCCCTGCAGGAAGCAGACCCGGCGCAACCGGTCACGCTGGCGCGCACCGTCCAGGTTGAAGGGAATGACGTTGGGCAGTTGCTCGTCGCCTGGCTGAACCATCTCCTGCTGGCCCAGGAGATCAGCGGAGAGCTATATACGCAGTTCGAGATCCAGGAGCTTTCGGAGACCGGTCTGCGGGCCGCGGTCTACGGATATCATGGCAGCCCCGCGCACACGGCCGTCAAGGCCGTCACCTATTACGATCTCGATGTCACGCACACCGCCGGAGGCTGGTCGGCCACAGTGACATTCGACGTTTGAAGCGCCGTCCTGACAGCTCTGTCATTCTGAACGCAGTGAAGAATCTCGCACATGGCAATCACACTGCCACCACCTGCGCCAGCCTCGCAACCCTCTCCGGAGAGACAAACAGCGCATCGGCAGCCAGCAGCGCCGCGCCGTTCGCGCCGCTGAACTCATCCCGATGATCGCTGATGATCTGGGTGCGATTCGCAATATGCTGCAAGGCCCGCAACCGCACCTGCCGGCGCACCGCTTCCAATACGATGCCATCGCCCTGCACCAGCGGGCCGCCCAGCATCACCAGTTCCGGCCCCAACATGTTCATCGCAATCGCAATCACTTTGCCGACGGATGTCCCCGCCTCATCCAGGATCTGGTACGCGACCTTATCGCCCGCGCGCGCCGCCTCGATCAACGCCCCCAACGTGAGCTGCCCACGCTGGAACGGCTCGCGCAGCATGGAGAGGAGATACGATTCCGACAGCCGGTCGCGCACCCGTTGCATCACCGCATTCGTGGACGCCATCACTTCCAGGCAACCCCGATTCCCGCAGCTACACCACGGCCCGTCCTCCAGCACCGTAACATGCCCCAGCTCGCCGGCCAGCCCCGTTCCGCCATGATAGGGTTGCCCGTCAATCAGCAGCGCTGATCCCACGCCCGTCCCCAGAAAGACGTACAGAAAATTCGGGCTGCTCTGCGCCGGCCCCAGACGGTGCGCGCTGATCGCCATCGCCCGCACGCTGTCATCCACCACAATCGGTTCCAGCCCCAGCGGCTCGCGCAACTCGTGCGCCAGGTCTACCCCCGTCCATGCCGCCGCCCAGGTTGGCGTATTGGGCCAGCCGAGCACCGTTCCGGTGTTGGCGTCTACGATGCCGCGCACCCCCACGCCGAGCGCCGCCATCTCCGCCTGAGCGATCCCGGCCCCCTCACACAACGCGCTCACCAGTCTCACAATGTCCCCCAGGATCACGCTCCGATCCGGCGTCACCGTGGAATGTTGCGTGATGGACGCAAGAATGCGGCCCCCCAGATCTGTCAACACGGCGCGCGAATGCTGCCCCCCGATATCGAGGCCGATCACCCGGCCCACACCCGGCTCCACAAAAAAACTGACCAGCGGGCGTCCCGGCTGACCGTCCTGCAAGGGCTGCTCGCGCACCAGGCCTAACGCCTCAAGTTGGCCCACCGCCGCGCCGACCCGGTTCACCCCCAGGCCGGTGCGCGCCGCCAAATCCTGACGTGTGGCTCTGGGCGCACGATAAATTGCTTGCAAGACACTGAAACTTGAATCATCCATATCCGACACATTTCTCCAGAGCTACGAACCGCGCACATCAATGATGAATTTTACCACAGGAGAAAAATACTGCACATACCGAGCACGCGCGCATTCGCGACTGGCCCCGGGTATATCGAAATAATCCTCAACTTATGCGGCAGGTTACACGCATATACCCCCGATATCTATATTTTAATGCTTGACATTAGACACATTGCCTCATATAATCAATCTCATCATAGCACTATTTTATCAAATAGCAATACCCCATCTTAAAAAAGGAGCCAGATGAACGACAGACAACGCGTCAACGCTGCCCTGCTTGGTCAAGAGGTTGAGCGCAACCCGGTTACTGTACCCTACAACTTCCTCTACTACCGCGATCACTTCAACGAGCTGACCGGCCGGCCGCAACACCAGGTCATCGAGTGGCTCCATGCTGACCCCCCCGACTATATCAAAACGCTGCAACAGCTCGTGGCGCAGGCCCCCTTCGATTTCATCCAGCCCGAAGACGCGCCGACTCACGCCGAGCGTGCAAACGCCGAGTTCGTCGAGCGCGACGGCCATCACTATCTCCATCATCGCGACACCGACGAGATGGAACTACTCGACACGATCAGCGGCTTTCCTGTGGACTACGCCGCCAACGAGACCCAGCGCGTCTTCGCCCGCGAGGACGTACGCGAAAAAGTGAAAGTCACCCCCGCGGAAGAACAAATCGCGCGCGGCCGGATGGACTACGTGCGCGCCACCGTAGATACGATGGGCGCCGACCATTTCATCCTCTCCGGCGGCGTGATCGGTACGCTCTATTCTAGCGGCGCTTACGTCGGCCAATCGAACGCGCTGGCGATGCTCCGCACCGACCCGGAGTTGATGGACTATCTCAGCGCACGCATCCTCGAACAGAACATCGAGCGCATCCGCGCGCTGGCAGCCCAGGGCGGCGACGGCATTTACATTGACGATGCGACCGCCACCAACGATATGATCTCCGTCAAGGACTACGAACGCTTCAGCCTGCCGTACATGAAGGCGATGGTAGAAGAGATTCACCGCCTCAACCACAAGGCCATCATCATCTACTTCGGCGGCGTCGCCGACCGGCTCGAGCAAATCGCCGCCATCGGCGCCGACGGCCTCTCGGTAGAGACCACCATGAAAGGATACGTCAACGACATTGACGAGATCGCGCGAGCCATCGGGCAACGTGTGACGATCTTCGGCAACATAGACCCCGTCGGCGTCCTCGAAAGCGCCGACGACGAAACCCTGGAACGCGAGATGCGCCGGCAAGCGGAAGCGGGTCGGCAGGCGCGGGGCTTCATCATGTCAACCGGCAGCCCCATCACTCCCGATACCCCCATCTCGCGCGTCCAATACTTCCTGGAGTTGGGTAGCCGGCTTCAGTGACCCAAACGGAGCCAAGCGTGACCGAAATAGCCCCAAAGCAATCCGGTTTCAAGCTCACCGCGTCGCGGCGAGAGGCCCTGGCGTTCTATGCGATGATTTCGCCCTGGATCTTCGGCTTCATCGTTTTTCTGGGCGGCCCCCTGCTGGCCTCGATCTATTACAGCCTCACCGACTATGACGTCGTGCACACCACCAACTTCGTCGGCCTCGAGAACTTCATCACCATGTTCACCGGCGATAAGCTGTTCTGGCAGGCCCTCAAAGTCACCTTCACCTATGCGGTCATGGCCGTGCCGCTGGGCATCATCTTCGCCATGTTCCTCGCCCTGCTGCTGAACCAGAAAATCCCCGGTCTTGCCCTTTTCCGCACGATTTTCTATCTGCCGAGCGTCATTGCAGGCGTTGCCGTCTCCTTGCTCTGGCTTTGGCTTTTCAATCCAACCCTGGGGCTGATTAACACGGTCCTGCGCAGCATCGGTATCCAGGGTCCCATGTGGCTCCTCAATGAGAGAACCGTCATCCCATCCTACGTCCTGATGAGCCTCTGGGGCGTCGGCGCATCCGTCGTGATCTATCTCGCCGCCCTGCAAAGCGTCCCCACTGAGCTTTATGAGGCCGCCTCGCTGGATGGGGCAGGCCCGGCCCGGCGCTTCAGGAACATCACGCTGCCGATGATCTCACCGGTGATCCTCTTCACCTTCATCACCGGCATGATCGGCGCGCTCCAGATCTTCACGCAGGCCTACGTCATGAGCGATCGCGGGCGCGGCGGCCCCCATTACGCGTCGCTCTTCTACGGTCTCTATCTCTATCAAAACGCCTTCCGCTACTTCAAGCTCGGCTACGCATCGGCGCTGGCCTGGTTTCTATTTATCGTCATCATGCTCCTCACCCTGCTGACCTTCAAGCTCTCGAGTGACCGTGTGTTCTATCAATCGGGAGGCCGCGGATGAGCGCATCTACCACGGCAAAGGCCCCCGCGCAAGAGCGCGCGAACACCGCCCGCAGCCTCCGCTCTCAAAAGTGGAACGACCGTATCACGCGGCTCGGCGCGCTGGCGCTGGTAATCCTGTTCTCCATCGTCATCCTGCTGCCCGTCGCCTGGATGCTCTCCACTGCGCTCAAGACACGCCTGGAAGTGGTTAAGTACCCGCCGATCTGGATCCCGGCAGAGCTGCAATGGAGCAACTTCCCCAAGGCGCTGACTTTCCTGCCGTTCGCCACCTACTTTCGCAATACGGCATTCATCACCGCAACGGTGATGGTGGCCGATGTTCTCATGAATTCCATCTACGGCTATGCTTTCGCCCGATTGCGGGCCCCCGGCAAGGAAATCCTGTTCTATGTGGTGCTGGCCACCATGATGGTGCCCTACCAGGTCATCATGGTGCCGCAATACGTCTTATTCCATAATCTGGGCTGGGTAGACACATTCAAACCGCTCATCATCCCGGCCTGGTTCGGCAGCGCCTTCCTGATCTTCCTGCTACGCCAGTTCTACCGAGGCATCCCGCCCGAGCTCGACGACGCCGCGCGCATAGACGGCTGCGGCTACATCTCGACATGGTGGCGCATCATGGTGCCGCTCTCCAAGCCGGCGCTCGCCGCCGCCGCCATTTTCTCCTTCACCTATAACTGGAACGATTTCACCGCGCCATTGGTCTATCTGAATTCACCGGACAAACTCACCGCCGCCGTCGGCCTGGCTGCTTTCCGGCATCGCTATGGCGCGACGCCCTGGGAGTTGTTGATGGCCGCTTCGCTGGTGGCCGTGTTGCCCTGTATCCTGCTCTTCTTCTTCGCCCAACGCTACTTCATCCAGGGCATCGTGGTCACCGGCGTCAAGGGGTAGCCTACCCCGCCATTGGTACAAACCGAAAGGAGGAGAAACGACTCGCTTTCTATCTGCCGGACTCAACCGTTCCATACTGTCCAGGGAGGACAACTCATGAAAGACCTTGAAAAGATGCAACTCAGCCGCCGCCAGATGTTGCAGGTCATGGGCGGCGCGGCCGGAATGGTGGCGTTGGCTGCTTGCGGCGCCCCGGCTGCCGCGCCGGCCCCAGCGCCGGAGCAACCTGTCGAACAACCGGCCGCCGCCGAGCCACCCGCGGAGACCGCACCCACGGCGGCGCCAGCAGCCGAAGGCGTCACCATCCGCTGGTACGCCAACGCCGACCCGACCCGCAACGCGTGGATGAATGACGTCGCCATTCCGAACTTCAAAGAAGTCAAGCCCGACTATACGATCGAGCCGATCATCGTCCCCTGGGACGAATTCGATCCCAAACTCACCAGCATGTTCGCCGCCAACGATCTGCCCGAAGTCTTTGCCAACTGGGGTTCCACCGGCTACGTCGAATACGCCCTGCGCGGCATGTGCATCTACATGGATGACTACATCAAAGCCGCCTCGACCGAGCTCGAACTGGATGACATTCCAAAATCAGCGCTCGATGGCGTCACCGTCAACGGCAAGCTGATCGGCCTGCCCCTCTACATCCTGGGCACCTATACCTTCTACAACCAGGACCTCTTCGATGCGGCCGGCATCGAATACCCCCCCAGCGATTGGGATGACACCTCTTGGACCTGGGACAAGATGCTGGATGTCGCCGGCAAACTGACCAAAAACTACGATGATCCTGCGACAGGCCAGTATGGCGTGGTGATGGGTCTGGGCAGCCCCGAAGAGATGCCCTGGCTGCTCGGCCACAGCATCTGGAGCGATGAAACCCTGATGACCGGTATCGCCAAGGAAATCCTCTTCGACGACCCCAAAGTCATCGAAGCCTTCCAGATGCAGGCCGACCTGGTCTGCGTGCACAAGGTGGCCCCCGATTCGGCCATCTCATCGGCCCTGAGCGCCACCGGCGACCCGTTCCAGGCCGGCAAGGTCGCCATGAACGTCGGCGGCGGCTGGGGCTTCTGGACGCTGAAAGAAGTCGCCGGCAGCTTCAACTGGAACTGCGCCTCGCTGCCGCGCATCAAGCCCGACATTTTGAAAGATGCGCTTTACGCCGATCCCATGCTCATCTCGACCCAGACGGACAAAAAAGACCAGGCCTGGGAGTTCGTCAAGTTCCTCTACATGCCGGAAGGCATGAAAGACTTCGTCCTCGCGACCTGGTCACCGCCCTCGCGCGAGTCGCTGCTGCAAGACTGGATCAACCTCTGGCCCGACGGAATGCGCGAGAATCTCGTGAAGGCCGTGAAGGGTTCCTGGGAGTACGGCGAAGTGACGCCGTGGAACCGCATCGCCGGCTACTCGCAGATCTACGACCCGATCTACTCGGAACTCGACCCCGTCTTCCTGTGCCAGACGCCGATGTCCGAAGTCGCGCCTGTCATCGAGGAAACGGTCAACGGCATTCTCGCCGGCCTGAAGTTAGACTGAAGTC
>JBBQRS010000025.1:0-46796 GCA_038214535.1 Anaerolineae bacterium | reverse complement strand
AGCGGCTCACGCAGTTGGAGGAAGCGAGCGCCGCCGCAGCGATCCAATCCCCCTTCGATCGGCTCGCCGCCGAATATGCAGACTGGCCCGATGTTACCGCTCACCTGTCCGCCGTGCAAGCACACATCGCCGCGCACGTCGAAGACCTCAAGGCGCAACAGAGCGGCAAGGACACCGAGGCCGCCGCGCAGATTCCCGTCTGGCTGCGCGCCGATCACCACGGCCCATACGACCGCTATCGCATCAACGTGATCGTGGACAACCAAGGGTTGAGCGGAGCACCGGTGGTGATGGAGACCAACCCGACCTACATGAACCTGATCGGCCGGATTGACATGCGCGCCGAGTACGGCACACTGGTCACCGATTTCCGCGAGATCAAAGCGGGCGCGCTGCACCGGGCGAACGGCGGCTACCTGCTGCTCGACGCGCGCGTCCTGTTGCGGCAACCGCTGGCCTGGGAGGCGTTGAAGCAGGCGTTACGGAGTCACAGTGTCCGCCTCGAGGACATGAACCGGCAGGTCGGCGTGCTGGCGACCACCACTGTGACCCCCGAGCTGATCCCGCTGGATGTCAAAGTGGTGCTCATCGGCGACCCCACGACCTACTTCACGCTCTACGCCTACGACGAGCAGTTCGAGAAGCTGTTCAAGGTGCGCGCGGATTTCGCCGTGGAGATGGATTGGACGGAGGAGAACGTCGCGCAGGTCGTGCGCTTCATCCACCACCAGTGCGAAGAAGACGGCCTGCCCCACTTCGATCTGGGCGCGGTGGCGCAGGTGGTCGAGTACAGCGCGCGCCTCGTCGAAGATCAACGCAAGCTGACCACGCGGTTCGCCCACGTCAGCGACATCGTGGTCGAGTCGGTCTACTGGGCGCGCCAGGCCGGACACGACCCAGTCACGGCGGAGGACGTAACGCGCGCGATCGAGGAACGCATCTATCGCTCGAACCAGTATGAGGAACAGGTGCGTGAAATGATCACCGACGGCTCCATCATGGTTGCTACTGCCGGGTCAGCAGTAGGGCAGGTGAATGGCCTCTCAGTCACCATGATGGGCGATGTGATGTTCGGCAGGCCGGCGCGCATCACGGCGCGGACGTACCAGGGGCGGGCCGGGGTAGTGAACATCGAGCGCGAGGCGAACTTGAGCGGCAGCCTGCATGACAAGGGCGTGCTGATCCTGTCGGGGTTCCTCGGTGGGCGCTATGCCCAGGACAAGCCGCTCAGCCTGTCGGCAAGCGTCGCATTCGAGCAATCCTACGGAGAAGTTGACGGTGACAGCGCGTCGTCCACGGAACTCTATGCGCTGCTCTCCAGCCTGGCCGATTTGCCCATCCGCCAATCTATCGCCGTGACCGGTTCGGTCAACCAGCATGGCGAGATTCAGGCCATCGGCGGCGCGACTTATAAGATCGAGGGTTTCTTCGACGTGTGCCGTGCGATGCCGGGCGGCCTCACCGGCGAGCAGGGCGTGATTTTGCCGGAAGCCAACGCGCCCAACCTGATGCTGCGTGAAGATGTGGTCGAGGCGGTGGCGGGGGGCAAGTTCCACATCTACCCGGTGCGCACGGTGGATGAGGGGATCGAGATTTTGACCGGCGTCAAGGCCGGGCAGCGCAATGCAGACGGATCGTACCCTGCGGAGACGATCAACGGCCGCGTGGATCGCAAACTGTTCGAAATGGCGGAACTGTTGGAGCGCTTCACGGGAGATTCAGAACAACACGCCCAACCGTAAATCCCTTTGTAGTAAAGGCTTTAGCCTTCCGGCGCGCCGGAAGGCTAAAGCCTTTACTACAAAGGTTCAGCTTACCTGCGTTACTGCAAGCGTGTTGCCCTCGTGGCCGGTGATGGTCACCGCGTCACCCACATTGGCCGTGCCCGCGTCGAGCCGGGCGCGCCACAACTCGCCTTCCACGAAGACGAAGCCTTCCGGTTCGAGCGCCTGACGCACTTCAGCCTGCCTTCCCACCAGGCTCTCGATGCCGGTGCGCGCCGGTCCCAGGCGGGCGGCCACGGCCTTTGATACGATGAAAGCAAAGAAAATGGCGCTGCCCGCGCCCAGCAGGATAATGGATAACCAGGGTACTTCCACGGTGCTCCCATTGAATAACAGATAGAGGCCCAGAATAAAGACGGCGACGCCGCCCAGGGTGAGCGCGCCATGTGTGGGCGCTTTGATATCCAGGACGAAGAGCACGAACGCGACGGCGACGAACCCCAGCCCGATCCAGTTGGCGTCCATCGTCCCCAGCGCGTAAAGCGCCAGCAGCAGGCTGATCGCCCCGATCACGCCTGCGATATAGCCGCCGGGGCTGGATAGCTCGAAGAGCAGCGCATTCACACCCAGCGTCAGCAAGATTGCCGCGACAGCAGGATTTGCAATTGCGTTGAGCAAGGCCTCGAACGGCGACATCGGCGCAGACTGTACGGGCTTGTCCGCCGTGGCCAACGTCCGCGGCTCGCCGGCGACGATCACCGTGCGCCCATCCAACTCAGATAACAGTTCACCCATGTCCACGGCGACAATATCTACGACGCCGATCGCCAGCGCCTCTTCGGCGGTCGCCGCCGCCGCATCGGTCACGGCGCTCTCGGCCCAGGCGACGGCTTCCGGCCCGCGCCGCGCGGTGAGGTTCTTGATATCCGCCGATAGGATGTTGACCGCCTTCGATTTCAGCGTGTCGGGCAAGTCCGCGCCCTCGCTGCCCACGGGCGAGGCCGCGCCGATGGTGGTACCGGGGGTCATCGCGGCGACGTGCGCCGCCAGGGTGATGAACGTCCCCGCCGAACCGGCCTGCGCGCCGCGCGGCGTCACGTAGACAACGATGGGCACGGTCGCCCCCGTTATCTGCTGCACGATGCCACGTGTGATGTCCACCGAGCCGCCAGGCGTATCCAGTTCCACAATGAGCGCCTCCGCATCCGACGCCTCGGCTTCACGGATCGAGCGGTCGAGATAGGAGGCGAGGACGGGCGTCACGGGGCCGTTGAAGGTCGCCGTCATTACGCCCCCTCGCGGCATCGGGGCCGTCGGAGAGCAGCCCGCGGCCGTCAGCAGGAACAGCAACAACGCCAACCAGGGACGGAAAGTCTGGCTTATCGTGCGGTGAGACGCGATCCTGGAATTCATTCTAAATATCCTGCCCGTTCTAGGGCCGGGTGTAACGACCCATCAACTGCGTCTGCGCGAGGACGTGCCCCTGCATAGACGTCTCGATATCGCTCGCCGTTGCCCGGTCGCCCGGCGACGGGATCGGCGCAGCCAACGCATAGAGCTTGAAGAAGTAGCGGTGCGTCCCACCCGGCGGACATGGGCTGCTGTAGCCGACGCGTCGTCCGCTGTTTGCGCCCTGAATCCCCCCGACTTCCGGTTGCGGCGACGTCGGGACGCCTTCAGACAACACCGTAACATCCGCAGGGATATTGTAAAATACCCAGTGTACCCACGTGCCAATCGGCGCGTCCGGGTCATCCACGATCAGCGCATAGACCTGCGTGCCTGCCGGCGCGCCCGACCAGGCCAACGGCGGCGAAAGGTCATCGCCGTCGCACGTATATTTCGCCGGGATCATTTCGCCCTCACTGAAAGCCGCGCTGGTGAGTTGCATCGCGCTGTCTCCTGATGGAAGAGTTGCCGGATTGGAGGGCAACGGGGAAGCCGCACACGCGCTGAGCAGGCCGAGCAAACAGACGACACACAAGGGTATACATAACGTGTGACGGCGCATAGGCCACCCCGACCGTGCAATTTCGATTGACTTCCTTCGCACTATATCATACACTGGGAATGAACGTCAAGTGATTGTTATGTCACCTCATGCCGCACATTATTGATGGTCACAATCTGATTGGGGCCGGCCTGCTGCCCGGCATCCGGCTTGGAGACGCTGATGACGAACTCCGACTGCTGGAGCAGTTACGCGCCTATCGCGCGCGGGGCGGGCCGGAGATGGTCGTCTTCTTCGACAGCGGCGGCTACGCAACCATCGGCGCGCCAACACTACGCGTCGCCGGTCTGGAGGTGCGTTTCAGCGCGGTGGGCGAGATCGCTGACGACGCGATCATCGCCTATCTCAAGCAGCAACATCAGCCGGGACAATTCACGGTGGTGACCAACGACAGCGCCTTGACGCAACGCGCGCGCTTTGTCGGGGCCAACGCCATTTCGGCGCAGCAGTTCACCCGGGGTATGGCCACGGGCGGACGACGTAAGCCATCCAGCATTTCCGCCGACCCGGAACGCCCCACCCCTGCCGCCAAAGATCCGGGCTTCGTGGATATTTACGCGACGTTCGTCGAAGTGGAGCAGGGCCGCCGCTACACCAAAGGCGTCGTTGATGCCGAGTTCGACGCCTGGGTCGCAGACCTCCTCTCCGATGACGTATCCATCGCCCAGAAGGCTGCGGAGCGCCTGGGGTTGTCGCGTCGCGCCGAGGCGGAGGAGCCGCTACGCGTCGCCCTGCTCCATGAGGCCCCCGGCGTCCGGGCCGCCGCGGCGCTTGCGCTCGGCGCGCTCGGCGCGCAGGCCGCGCTGGGTGATCTGGTCAACCGGTTACAGGCAGATGACAACAGCATGGTGCGGGACGCCGCGGCGCAGAGCCTGGGACGCATCGGCAATCGCTCAGTTGAAAGCGCGCTGGAAACCGCCGCCCGCGAGGACCGCAAGGCTAAGGTCCGCAAAACTGCCCAGGCGGCGCTGGGGCAAATCCGCGCCCGCCGCGGGTGAAAACTCAAGAGGAGTACGCATCCTTAGATACGCTGCCATGCCCTCACCCGGCCGCTCCCAGAGGGAGAGGGGCCATGCCCCGCGGAGTAAGCATCCTCAGATGCGTCGCCATGCCCTCACCCGGCCTCTCTCAGGGGGAGAGGGGCCATGCCCCGCGGAGTAAGCATCCTCAGATGCGTCGCCATGCCCTCACCCGGCCTCTCCCAGGGGGAGAGGGGCCATGCGCCGCCAAATAAAAGGCCCGCTTCCGGCGTGGAAGCGGGCCTGATTTTGTTGAGAGTCGTCTACACAGTCGGCAGGCTGCGCCGCATGATCGTGTAGTTCTCCAGCGCGCGGCCTGCGCCCAGGGCAACGCACGCCATCGGGTGTTCGGCCACGAAACAGGGCACGCCGGTCTCGCGCGTCAACAACTGGTCCAAGTAACGCAGGAGCGCGCCGCCGCCGGTGAGCACCATGCCCCGATCAATGATATCGGCGGCTAACTCGGGCGGGGTTTTCTCCAGCGTCTGCTTCACCACGCCAATAATCGAGCTTAACGGTTCGGCAATGGCCTCGGTGACTTCGCCCGAAGTGAGCATGATGGTCTTCGGTAGCCCGGCCACCTGGTCACGCCCGCGCACTTCCATCTCCATCTCCTCGGGCAAGGGCAGCGCGCTGCCAATCTGGATTTTGATCTCTTCCGCCGTCTGATCGCCGATGATGAGGTTATACTTGCGGCGCACGTAAGACACGATAGCTTCGTCGGTGCGGATGCCGCCCACGCGCACGCTGCTCCACACGACGATGTCGTTCATCGAGACCACCGCGGCTTCGGTCGTCCCACCGCCGATGTCTACCACCATGTTCCCCGTGGGCGTGCCGATCGGCAGGCCTGCGCCATAGGCCGCGGCCAGCGGCTCGGGGATGAGATAGGCTTCCTTGGCCCCGGCCTGCATCGCAGCGTCATGCACCGCGCGGCTTTCGACGCTGGTGACGCCTTTGGGGGTGCTGATCATCACACGCGGGCGGAACAGGGGGTTGCGACCGATCAGCTTGCGGATGAAATAGCGCAACATCGCTTCGGTCACGACATAGTCGGCGATCACACCGTCGCGCATGGGGCGGGCAACTTCGATGCTTTCCGGGGTGCGTCCCAGCATGTCGCGGGCTTCCTGGCCGACGGCGACGATCTTGTTGTCACGCGTAGAAATCGCAACGACCGACGGCTCCTGAAGGACAATGCCGCGACCGCTGACATAAGCTAAGACATTAACGGTGCCCAGATCAATTCCGATCTGTCGCTCTAGCATACTGGCTCCTGGCGCGTGAGGCCGGTCGCATTGACCGGCCCACGTTTAATAGGATAATTATACGTTAAGGGAAGGCAGCGCGCAAAAAGAACACGTGCGGCCAATCACGAAGGTGCAGCCGCACGTGGTTTACATAAAGCGGAGCGAGCTATTTGCTTTTATCTTCCGTGTCCATCGGGCCGGATGGCCGCCATGCGCCGGCGCGACGCCGCGCCACCTTGAGCCGGATTTGCGACCGTTTGAGGATGAGGTCCAGGACGGGACGTTCTTCGCGCGGCACGCCCTGCGCCAGCAGGTCGGCGGCACGCGCGAGCGCGGCCTCGGCCCGCTGCTGATTAATCTCATCTGAACGCTCCGCAGTCCGCGCCAGGATCGTCACCTTGTCGGGGTGCACTTCCATCCACCCACCGCTGACGGCAAAAAACAAGTCCTCTTCGCCCTCACGCCGGACGACGACTTCGCCCGGGGCAAGCACAGTCATCAACGGCGCGTGCTTCGGCAGAACCGCAAGCTGTCCCTCGATACCCGGCGCGACGACCTCGTCAACCGGGCCGGAGAAGACACGATGATCCTGTGACACGAAGTCGAGTTCGATGGTTGCCATTCGCGTCCCCTGTTACATCGAGGCGGCTTTAGCCACGGCGTCTTCGATCGTGCCGACCATGTAGAAGGCCTGCTCCGGCAAATCATCGTGCTTGCCGTCCAGAATCTGCTTGAAGCCCTCGATGGTGTCCGCCAGCTTCACATACTCGCCAGGCCGGCCCGTGAAGGCCTCCGCGACGAACATGGGCTGTGTGAGGAAGCGCTGCACCTTGCGCGCGCGCGCCACGGTCAGTCGGTCTTCTTCACTCAATTCTTCCACACCCAGAATGGCAATGATATCTTGCAGGTCGCGGTAGCGTTGCAGCGTTCGCTGCACATCGCGGGCCATCTGATAGTGCTCTTCCCCTACCACCAGCGGATCGAGGATGCGGCTGGTCGAGGCCAGCGGGTCCACCGCCGGGAAGAGCGCCTGCTCGGCCAGCGAGCGCTCCAGCGTGATGGTGGCATCCAGATGCGCGAAGGTCGTGGCCGGCGCGGGATCGGTGTAGTCGTCGGCGGGCACGTACACCGCCTGCATCGAGGTGATGGAGCCGGTGGTGGTCGAACAGATGCGTTCTTGCAGATCGCCCATGTCGGTGCCGAGCGTCGGCTGATAGCCGACGGCGCTGGGCAGGCGGCCCAACAGCGACGACATTTCGGAACCAGCCTGCACGAACCGGAAGATGTTGTCAATGAACAACAGCACGTCGCGGCCCTGGTCGCGGAAGTATTCCGCCATTGTGACGCCCGTCAAGCCAACGCGCAGGCGCGCCCCCGGCGGCTCGTTCATCTGGCCGAACACCATCACGGTGCTTTTGATGACGCCTGAATCACGCATTTCGTGCCAGAGGTCGTTACCCTCGCGGCTGCGCTCGCCCACGCCCGCAAAGACCGAGTAGCCTTGATGGAACTTGGCGATGTTGTTAATGAGTTCCTGGATGACAACCGTCTTACCCACGCCCGCGCCACCGAAGATGCCCGTCTTGCCGCCCTTGGTGAACGGAGCGATGAGGTCAATCACCTTGATGCCCGTCTCGAAGACCTCGGCGCTGGTGACCTGCTCGACCAGTGAGGGCGGCCGGCGGTGGATCGGATAATAATCGGACGCATTGACCGGTTCGTCGCTGTCCACCGTCTCGCCCAGCACGTTGAAAATACGCCCCAGCGTCCCCTCGCCAACCGGCACAGTGATCGGCGCGCCGGTCGCGATCACGTCCATGCCGCGCTGCAAGCCGTCGGTGCTGGACATGGCCACGGTGCGCACCCAGCCGCCGCTGAGCTGGCTCTGTACTTCACAAACCAGCGTGTCGCCGTTCGGCAGGGGAACTTCCAGCGCGTCATAAATGTTTGGCAGGTCTTCCAGTTCAAACGCCACGTCTACCACAGGCCCGATCACCTGCGCGATTTTCCCCATCTTTTTCTCGTTCGCCATGCCTTAACTCCTCGCTAAGCCGTCAACGCGCTATGCGTCTATCTCGAAATTCGTAGTCTAGTCCCTTGTGGGCACCGATGACGGGCACAAGACCCTACACTACGAAATTTGCAGATAGATTCTATGCCTACGCCAGCGCCGAAGCGCCGCCGACAATATCAAGCAACTCTTTGGTAATGGATTCCTGGCGGGCCTTGTTATACGCCAGGGTCAACTCGTCAATCAGATCGTTGGCCGATTCGGTAGCGTTGCGCATGGCCACCATGCGGGCCGACTGTTCGCTCGCAATAGACTCATAAATCGCCTGGAGAATCTGCAACTCGGTCAGGCCCCGCAACACTTCGCTCAGCACGGTCTGCGCATCGGGCTCGAAAATATAGTCGGCGGCCATCGGCGTTTCGGGCACCGCCGGCTCGATGGGCAGCAGCTTGCGCATCACCGGCTCCTGGTGCAACGTGTTCACATATTGGGTATACACCATCTGAATTTCATCGAAACGCTCGTCAATAAAATCGTTGATGACCACGTTAGCCACAGGCGCGATATCGTTGCTGGTGGGCCGATCGCTGAGGCCGGTAAACTCGGCGCGCAACGGCGGGCCGTGGCGCAGCATCCAGTCGCGCCCCTTACGCCCTACCGTCACCACGTTAATGTCCTTGCCTTCTTTTTCCCATCCGGCAATCGCCGAATTCGCCAGGCGGATCGCGTTGCTGTTATACGCGCCCGCCAAACCCCGGTCTCCGGTGATCAACAGCAGACCAACGCTGTTCACCGGCCGTTGTTGCAGCAGCGGTTGCTCTGCGGCGTTGCTCTGGCGCAGCCGGGCCAGGTATTGCAAGACGTTCCAGGACACTTCCGCGTACGGTCGCGTTTGGAGCACCTGCATTTGCGCGCGGCGCATCTTGGCGGCGGCGACCGTCTCCATCGCCTTGGTGACTTTCGCGATGTTGCCGATGCTGCGAATACGGCGGCGAATTTCGCGTGTGCTGGGCATACCCTATCCTTGTCCCCCGCTATTGGGCCAGGAACATGCCGTTGAAATCTTCGATCGCCATCTTCAACCCGTCAATCGTGGCGTCATCCAAGCGCTTCGTGCTCGCAATGGCCCGCCCGATGTTCGGGTGCGTGGATGCCATATAGCGCAGGAATTGTTCTTCCCACTCGGCAATACGGTCAATCGGGATCTTGTCCAGGTAGCCGTTGGTGACGGCGAAGAAGACCATCACCTGATCTTCGAGCGGCCACGGCTGGTATTGCGGCTGTTTAAGCACTTCGGTGATCCGCTGACCGCGGTCAAGTTGGCGCTGGGTCGCCGGATCCAGATCGGAGCCGAACTGGGCAAAGGCGGCCAGCTCACGGAACTGCGCCAGCTCCAGCTTCATGCGCCCCGCAACCTGCTTCATGGCCTTCGTCTGGGCTGCGCCGCCGACACGGCTCACCGAGAGGCCCGGGTTCACCGCGGGGCGGATGCCGGCGTAGAAGAGATCGCTCTCCAGGAAGATCTGCCCGTCGGTGATCCCAATGACGTTGGTGGGAATGTAGGCCGAAATGTCACCCGCCTGCGTCTCGATGATCGGCAGCGCCGTTAACGACCCGCCGCCATATTCGGGGGCCAGCCGCGCCGCCCGCTCCAGCAACCGGCTGTGCAGATAGAAGACGTCGCCCGGATACGCCTCGCGGCCGGGGGGCCGGCGCAACAACAGCGACACTTGCCGGTAGGCTTGAGCGTGCTTGGACAGGTCATCGTAGATGATCAACGCGTCTTTGCCCTGCTCCATAAACTCTTCGCCGATGGCGCAACCGGCGTAGGGTGCAACATATTGCAACGTCGCCGAATCGGACGCCGACGCAACCACGACCACCGTGTAATCCAGCGCGCCGTACTTCTCGAGGGTCGCGATAACCTGGGCCACCTGCGCCATCCGCTGGCCGATGGCGACGTAAATGCAGATCAGGTCCTGGCCCTTCTGGTTGATGATCGTGTCTACGACCAGCGCCGTCTTGCCCGTCTGGCGGTCGCCGATGATCAGCTCGCGCTGCCCGCGCCCGATGGGGATCATGGCGTCAATGGCCTTGATGCCCGTCTGCACCGGTTGGTCTACGCTCTGGCGGACGACCACGTTGGGCGCGACGCGCTCGATGGGCCGGAATTTATTCGACTCGATCGGCCCCTTGCCATCAATCGGCTGGCCCACGGCGTTGACCACGCGCCCGATCAGGGCATCGCCCACCGGCACGGACACAATCCGCCCGGTGCTGCGCACGAGTTGCCCCTCGGAAATTCCGGTCGCGTCGCCCATGATGATGACGCCGACGTTATCAACCTCCAGGTTGAAGACGATGCCCAGCGTCCCGTTGGCGAACTCCACCAACTCGGAGGCGCGCGCATTAGCCAGTCCGCTGAGGCGTGCGATGCCGTCACCCACTTGCAACACAGTGCCCACGTCTACCTGCCGCGTGGGCGCCTGGAAGCTCATGATTTGCTGCTTCAGTTGTGCGACAAGTTCATCTGTTTGTGAAGCCATCGCTATCCCCTTCTCAGTGTCTGTCCGAACACACGTAGCATAGCCCCTCGTGGGCGTCGGCGACGGGCACAAGGCCCTGGACTACAAACTTTTACTCGGCAGTCCGCACACCGAGGCTCTGTTTCATCACGGCGAGACGGCTGGCGACGCTGCCGTCAATCAGCTTGTCACCCACCCGAATGATCATGCCGCCCAGGATGGCCGGGTCAACCCGATAGGTGAAGTCCAGCGAGGGGCCATACTGCGCCACGAGTTTGGCCTCGACCTGCGCGCGCTGCTCTTCCGTTAGCGGAATCGCGCTGATCACTTCGGTCGAGATCGGCCCCGCGCCGACCTGTGACATCCGCTCACGCAGACCATGCGCCACTTCGGCAATCGCGCCCAGGTCGTCACGCTGCATCATCGTGTAGAGCAGGTTGCGGATCGCCACATCCGTGTCGGGCGCCAACACCCCGTCCAGCAACTTCTGACGCTCCGCAAAATCCACGTTGGGATCCTGCAAGCGGTTGAACAGCTTCGGGTCGGATGTCAACGCGGCGGACGCGCTTTCCAGCGCGCCGACCCAGCGGTCGAACGCCGTCTCATAGAAAGCCGTCACGTAGCTTTGGACATGACTTTCGGCATTCATGGTTTGGCGTCACCCAGATCGGCCAGGAACTTGTCAATCAGCTTGCGTTGCATATCGGCGTCTACCGATTGGCCCAGCACCCGCTCGGTCGCCAGCATCGAAAGATCGGCGATTTCGCTCTGCACGTCTGCCAACGCGCGGGCTTTCGCCTGTTCGGCGTCTTGCAGCGCCCGCTGCTTGATCGTATCGGCTTCGCGCTGCGCTTCGGCTTTGATTTCGACGCCCGCCTTCTCACCGGTTTGCGAGGCCTGCGCGATGATTTCCTGGGCTTTGCGCTGCGCTTCGGCGATCGTGCGGTCATACTCCTGCTGCGCCTTGGCGGCGGCGGCGCGCGCGGCTTCCACATCGGCCAGGCTGCCCGCGATCCGTTCCTTACGCTCGTTGAGCATCCGCGCAATCGGCTTGTACAGCAACACGTATAGCAGAATCATCAACAGAGTGAAGTTGACGAGCTGGGAAACCAGGAGACTCAGGTTAATTCCAAGGCTTTCCAAGGGCCCTCCTTCGATTTCGGCACGGGACGGCGGAATAAATCATGATGTGTTGCCGCTGTCGGAAACGGTTTCCCCGAAATCAGACAAACAAGATGATGAGCGCGACGACCAACGCATAAATGGCAATAGCCTCAGCGAACACGATGCCCAGGATCATATTCGTGCGGATATCGCCAACGACCTCAGGGTTCCGCCCGATGGCTTCCATGGCCTTGCTGCCCAGGACACCCACGCCGATGCCGGGACCAATCGCGCCGAGACCGATGGCTAGACCTGCACCGAGAGCCTTAAGTCCTTCAACGTCCATTTGCATCTCCTCTTTAAAGGTTGCGATAAATTAGCGCCTATCCACACATCCGTAGTTTAGCCCCTTGTGGGCGTCCGCAACGGGCACAAGGCCCTGCGCTACCGGTTGTGGGATAAGGTTCTTAGTGATGATCTTCTCCGCCGTGCCCGATAGTCGCCAGGTTGAAGAAGACCAGCGCCAGCATCAGGAAGACGAACGCTTGCATGAAACCGACGAACACTTCCAGGCCGTAGAACGGCAACGATACCACGTACGGGATCAGGAAGGCGATAACTACCAGCAGAATCTCACCGGCGAAGATGTTGCCGAAGAGACGAAAAGCCAGCGAGACGATCTTGGCAAACTCCGAGACCAGCTCCAGGAGGCCTACGAACAAGCCAATGACGCCGTTCATGATGCCCTGCTTGAAGCCGCTGAAATCCACGAACTTCTTGAAATATCCGGGGCCGAGCGCCCGAATCCCGAAGTATTGCGTGAGACCCACCACGACAAGCGCCAATGCCAGCGTGAAGTTGAGGTCGGTGGACGGCGCGCGCAACCACGGCACCACGATATAGCCGTCGCCATGCTCTTCGCCGGCCGCAGGCAGCGCGGCTTCTTCAGCGGTCAGGATAGCGCCGTTGGCGATATATCCGGCTTCGGTGGGGTTATGCGGATGTTCCAGCCAGCCGATGGAGCCAACGCCCGGAATCAGCCCGGACCAATTGGAGGCCAGCACGAAGAGGAAGAGGGTCGCCACAATCGGGAAGAACCGGGGCGCCCAGTGGCCGCCAATTTCTTTCGAGAGGTTGGCGATAAACTCGACGACCATCTCCATGATGTTCTGCAACCCGCTCGGGGCTAGGTCGGCTTCACTGACCTTGCTCAGGTCCGACGGGATGCGCCGGGTCGCCAACCACGAGAGGAGGATCAGCCCCAACATCACGAGCCACGTGGTTAACAGCGAATTGGTGACGGTGAAGGCGCCGATATGCAACACCGGCTCGGCCGCAAGCGACACGAACGGCGACGGCATTTTCAGCAGCCCAACGATGCCCGAAACGACGAACAGGGCGACGATCAACAGCAGAATCGCCAAATTACGAGGAGTGAACAGCCGTTTGAGCACTATGCTTGATCCTCCTTACTTCCTTGCTTTGATTCCAACGTGACTTCGTCCGAGTCGGCAGGTTTCTGTGGCGGACTCAATGACTCGATTGCGCGAGACGTGATACGAACCGCCCCGATCGTGCCGGCCAGAATGCCGATCAATCCACCAACCAGAATAAACAACGGAGTCGTGCCAAAGTGGCGATCCAGAAGAATCCCCGCGCCCAGCGGCAGCAGGGTAGAGAGGGCGATGACCCAACTCAACTGCAACAACGGGCCGACCCGCCACAAGTCTCTCACCGGCTTGCCTTCGTACTTCCCGTCACAGCGCGCAGATTATAGCAGTTTGTATCCGATGGCGCAAATCCGAACGCCTATTTTGCAACATATCTGTTGACTAATAAACATCCACATTACTCGCCGTAATTGATGCGTCGCCCACGCCCGCGGGTGCCCCGACGGGCCGCGCCCGGTTCCGGTGCAGGCCGCAACACCTCGACAGGAACCTCCGTCCGGTTGACCTGCCCCAGGAAGCGCAGCAAGATGTGCACGCGCTCGGTCGGGCCGACAGGACCCTGGAACACCCCGCGCAACCCGGCCATCGGGCCGGAATCAATCACCACCTCATCGCCCGGATGGAAGGGATGGCGCGGCAACCCGCCGGCTTCTTCAATCCGGTCCAACTCCTGATGAATCAGCGCGATGGCGGTCTCCGGCACCACGGCGGGCTTACCGTCAAAGCTGAGAATGCGCCGCAAGCCCGGAATCCACGTAAGATAATCGGCGTCAATCGTCGCCAGGTCGCATTCGATGAAGAGATACGTCGGGAAAAGCGGGCGGGCCGGCTTGCCCTGTGTGCCCGGCAGCATCGGCACGAACGGCTCCACGCCACGCGTCTGCAACGCGCGCGCCACGCGCAATTCGGAGTTCGGCTTCGTATTCAGGGCATACCATGTTTTCACGACAGCGCATGGTAGCATAAAAACAGAGGGATTCAAAAAGATGAGGCGCGCACCAGCACAGCGAGCGCGTCGGGCAGGGTGCGAAAATCAAGCGACTGATACAGCTTGCGGGCGACCCCGTTGCTTTCCTGCGTGTTGAGGGAGATGCCCGCGGAGCCGCACTCCTGCGCGAAGCAGATCGCGTCGCTCACGAGTTGGCGGCCGACCCCGCGGCCCTGCACGTCGGGGTGCGTCGCGACGCGGATCAACTGCGTGTAATCGCCGTGGAATGGGCTGGCCGTCAGCGAGAAGCCGACGGGGCGACCATGCAGTTCGGCAATGACGGAATGCTCCGCGGTGGTGAGCCAGGTGATGATCGTCGCCGGGTCATAGCGCCACAGCGGCGCGAACGCTGCGGCGTTCAGGTCGAGGAGCGTGTCCGTATCGGCAGGCCCGGCGCGCCGCAACACCGCCGGTTGCGGCGCGCCGGGCCGCCGATGGCCGTTGCGCCGCGCATAACTGATCACCCGATCGGTCTCGACAAAGCCATTTTCACCCAGCGCGCCCATCAGCCAGGCGCTTTCCGTCAGCGCCGTCAGCCCGGTCACGCGCTGCGCCTGCAACGCGGGGGTTACTGCTTCGAGTAATCGCGCCATCACCTTGCCGGGCGAAGTCTGCCCTGCGCACGCCGCCATTGCCACGTCGGCCCATATCTCCGGCGGGGCGCCGGTGGGCAACCGCACCAATAGCCCCAGGAAACCGATCATATCCGTGCCGGAGAACGCGACGGCGCTGGCCCCGCCGTTAAGCAGGGCTACCTGCTCTTCCAGCGCGTTGATACCGTGCCGCCGCCATGCCCCGGCGAGCAGCGCCGAAACCGCCGGCCGGTCGCTGGCAGAGGCCGGCCTGGCCGTCAGAACGCCATCACGTAAATCACGCCACCAACTCATGGCCGCTATTATGCCATAACCGGCCCGTCTGCGCCGACAACCTGCACTGCGCCATCGCTGACCGTCCAGATGGTCGTTGCGAAGCGCTCGATGAAATAGCGGTCATGCACTACGGCCAGCACCGTGCCGTTGAAGCGGGCGACGGCGCGCTCGAACTGCTCGCGTGAGGCGATGTCCAGATGGTTGATCGGCTCGTCCAGCAGCAAGAAGTTGCAGCCCTGCACGGCGAGCAGCGCCAGCGCCAACCGGCTCCGTTCGCCATAACTTAGCTTGCCCACCGGCACGAAAACTTCGTCGCCCGCAAACAGGAAGTAGTGCAGGAAGCTGCGGGCCTCCGTCTCATCGAGGGCGGCATGGTTGCGGATTAACGCCAGCGGGGTCAGGGTCGGGTCGGGCAACGCCTGCTCCTGGCGCATGTAGCCCAGCTTGACGCCATAGCCCAACCGCACCGCGCCCGCCAGCGGCGCGATCTCACCGGCGATGCAGCGCAACAGCGTCGTCTTGCCGATGCCGTTGGGGCCGATGAGCGCCACCCGCTCGCCAAACCCCACGTGCAGGTTGACATCGCGCAGCAGTTCGCGGGCGCCATAGCCCAGGCGCAGATCGCTCACCGATAGCACGTCCTGACCGCTGCGCGGCGCGTCGGCGAACTCCAACTTCATCTTCCACGTCAGGCCTGGCCGATCCACCACGTCCTCGTCATCGAGCATCCGCTCCAGCCGCGCCTTTTGCACTACGGCGCGGCGCGCCAGGTCTTTGGCGATGCGCCGCCAGTGAAAGTGGATCGTCTCGCCCTCGATGTTCTTCGCCTGGCTGCTCAACCGTCGAATCGAGCGATCCAGCTTTTCGATGCGCCCCTGCTGCTCGCGGTAACTCGCCCATTGCTTGTCCAACTCGCGATCCGTGGCCGCCGCGTAATCGCTGTAACTCCCCGCATACTCGCGCAGGCGATGCGTCACGTCGTCCAGCGCCAGGATGCGCTCTACCGTGCCGTCCAGGAACGCCCGGTCATGCGAGACGATCAGCACCGCGCCCGCGTAGCCCTTGATGAAACCTTCCAGCCACTCCAGGGCCACGATGTCCAGATGGTTGGTCGGCTCGTCCAGCAACAGCAGGTCGGGCCGGGCCAGTAACAGCCGGGCCAGCCCCAGGCGCGTCTTTTGCCCGCCGCTCAACGTGGCGACGCGGCGCTCCTGCCCCACGTCCGCCATGTCCAGCCCGGCCAACACGGCGTCCGCGTCCGCCTCCAGCGCGCCGCCGCCCAGGGCCGCGAACTCGGCCAGCGCCCGGTCGTATGCCGCCAGCGCGCCCGCAACCTGCGCATCCCCCTCAGCTTCCGTGATAGCCTCGGCCAGTTGGGCCAACCGCTCCTCCACGGCCAGCCGCTCGTCGCCGGCGGCGCGCAGAACGTCGCCCACCGTGTCCTCCGGCCCAAACTCCAACGCCTGCGGCAGATAGCCGACACGCACCGACGACGGCGAGAAGGCGACCGTCCCCCGATCGGCGGGCAACACGCCCGCGATGATCCTCAGCAGCGTGGTTTTGCCGCAGCCGTTCGGCCCGATCAACCCGGCGCGCTCGCCGCGATTCAGATTAAAACTGACGTGATCCAGGATTTTGACGTCGCCGTACCACTTCGTGACGTCTCTGACGTGTAACATGGCGCTCACCTCACGATTGACACAGTCGTAGCTCAGGGCCGTGTGCCCGTCGCGGACGCCCACCCCGGCGTGCCTGGTGGCAACCGGGGCAATGCAAGGGGCTAAGCTACCCATTCGCTAAAGCGGGATCACGCGTGCCGCAATCAAAAACGCCGCAAGCAATGCCTGCGGCGTTCGCGTATCGTTTCAAGCGATGGGCTCAAGTTTCGACTTCGGCAGGCGCACGATCCCGCCGGGTACCTGCGCCGCGCGGCGTTCGCACTGCGCGCCACGGATGCAGGTGGTTCCTCATCATCACATGAAGAGCGGGACAGACACTTATGCGGAAGCCGAATCTATCACTCCAGTAACCTCCTGTGAGCCTTTCTACGGGACGGATTATGCCACAATAGAAGCTCGCGTCCAAACCTTCAGCGCGCCCTGTAGTATAATGGAATGACAAACAACAAATCTATCACTCAAACCGACAGCGGATGCTGCGGTCAGAGTACCCTGATCGGGTACAAGAGAAACGGAAAGCAAAAATGAGTCAGTCACTGAAGATGCTCCCTCTGGGGGGGCTGGGCGAAATCGGCAAGAATATGATGCTGTTCGAATACGACGACCAGATTCTGATCGTTGATTCGGGCATCATGTTCCCGGAACACGACATGCTGGGGGTTGACGTGGTCATCCCCGATTACGCGTACCTCAAGACCCGCGCCGCCGATGTATGCGGCATCGTCATCACCCACGGCCACGAAGATCACATCGGCGGGTTGCCTTATCTGATCGGCAACATGCTGCCGGTGGACACACCGATCTACGGCACACAACTCACCTGTGGGCTGATCGAGGCGCGCCTGTCGGAATATCCGCTATTGAGCAGCGCATCGCCCCGGCGCGTCGAGCCGGGCGAGATCATCCAGGTGGGGCCGTTCCAGGTCGAGTTCCTGGCGATCACCCATTCGATCCCGGATGGCGTGGGGTTGGCGATCACCACGGACCTCGGAACCGTCATCCACACCGGAGATTTCAAGTTCGACTATACCCCGGTACACGGCGGCGGCCCCGGCTTCGCCCGGCTGGGCCAACTCGGCGCGGAGGGCGTCCTGGCGTTGCTCAGTGATTCCACCGGCGCGGAACGCGCCGGCTATACCCCATCGGAGGCGACGATCGAGCCGGCGCTGGACGCGATTTTCCGCAACGCGCCGGGCCGCATCATCGTGGCGACCTTCGCGTCGCTGCTCAGCCGCATCCAGCAGGTGATCAACGCCGCGTACCGGCATGACCGGGTCGTGGCGCTGGCGGGCTATTCGATGGTCCGCACCGCCGATATTGCGCGCAAGCTGGGGCATCTGCACGTACCGCGCGGCACGTTGGTAGAACTGAATGAGGCATTGAAGATGCCCGACAATAAGGTCGCCATCGTTACGACCGGCAGCCAGGGCCAGCCCGAAGCCGCCCTTGCCCGCATGGCCGAGGGCACGCACCGCCAGATCGAGATTCGCCCCGGTGACACCATCGTCCTCGCCTCGACGCCCATTCCGGGCAACGAAGAGGAAGTCGCCCGGCTCATCAACAAGCTGATCCGGCGCGGGGCCAACCTGCTCTATCCGCCGTTGGCGAACGTCCACGTATCGGGCCACGCCAGCCAGGAAGAGCAGAAGCTGATGCTGGCGCTCACCAAGCCGCAATATTTTGTTCCCGTGCATGGCGAGTTGCGTCACCTGCACGCCCATGCGCGCATCGCCGAGGACATGGGAATCCCGCGCGAGAACATTTTTATCATCGAGAACGGCGCGATCCTTGAAATCACCGAAGAGTCGGCGCAGGTCGTGGGCCAGGTCGCCAGCGCCAACGTCTTCGTAGACGGCACGGTGGTGGGCGATGTGGGACCGCGCGTCATGTCAGAGCGCGAAGTGCTATCGCGCGACGGCTTCGTGATCGCCGTGGTGCCGGTGAACACAGCGACCGGCGAAGTGAGCGGCAAGCCCGAGTTGGTCTCGCGCGGTTTCGTCTACGCGCCGGAGAACAAGGAGTTGATGGAACGCGCGGCGGAGCGGGCGCAATCCGCGCTGCGCAGCGGCGGCGTGCGCCGCCGGCAGGCGATCATCGAGACCACGCAGGGCGCTCTGAGCCGCTTCTTCTACGAGGAGACGGGGCGCAAACCGATGGTCGTGGCGGTGGTCACGCAAACCTGACGCGCAGCGGCGGCGCATCGAACTGACGCGCAGCGGCGGCGCATCGAACTGATGCGCTGCCGCTTCTTGGCCCCTTCGTAGTGACGGCTTCAGCCGTTGTTCGGTGTCCCGAACGGCTGAAGCCGTCACTACGAAGGGGATTGTTCGCTCTCTTACTTCGCCAGTTCGGTCGCGCGGGTCTCGCGCACCACGGTCACTTTGATCATCCCCGGATACTCCAGGTTATCTTCGATCTTCTTCGCGATGTCCTTCGCAAGCTGGAGTGAGGCCAGGTCGTCAATCTGCTCCGGTCTGACGATGACGCGCACCTCGCGCCCCGCCTGAATCGCGTAGGTCTGCGAGACCCCATCGAACGAGTTTGCCATATCCTCCAGCGCCTTGATTCGCTTGACATAAGCCTCAAGCGTCTCACGCCGCGCCCCCGGGCGTGACCCGGAGATGGCGTCCGCGGTGGTGGCGATCACGGCCTCGATGGATTGCTGTTCCACCTCGTGATGGTGCGAGGCGATGATGTTCACCACCTCGCTCGGCACGCCGTAGCGTTTTGCCAGGTCCGCGCCGATCTGCGCGTGCGCGCCTTCCATCTCGTGGCTGACCGCCTTGCCGATATCGTGCAACAGCGCGCCCATCTTAGCGATCTGCACGTTCGCGCCCATCTCGGCGGCCAGCATCGCCGCGATATGCGTCGCCTCGACGGCGTGCGATAACTGGTTCTGGCCGTAGCTGGTGCGATATTTCAGCCGCCCCAACAGCTTGATGATCTCGGGATGCAGCCCCTGCAAGCCCACTTCGATGACGGCTTGCTCGCCCGAGTCCTTGATGGATTTCTCAATTTCCCCTTGCGCCTTCTCGACTTCCTTCTCGATGCGCGCCGGGTGAATTCGACCATCTTGCAACAGACGATTGAGCGTCAGGCGGGCCACCTCGCGCCGGATCGGGTCGAAGCTGGAGAGGATGACCGCCTCAGGCGTGTCGTCCACCACCAGGTCAACCCCGGTCGCGGCTTCGATGGCCCGGATGTTGCGGCCCTGCCGCCCGATGATGCGCCCCTTCATTTCGTCCGATGGTAACGGCACGGTGGAGACGGTCGTCTCGGATACATGATCGGAAGCCACGCGTTCCATAACATTAGAGATGATTTCACGGGCTCGCGTTTCGGCGTTTGCCAGCGTCTCGGCTTCCACTTCACGAATCTTACGCGCCATCTCGTGGCGGGTTTCTTGCTCGACAAACGCGAGCAGCTCGGCCTTCGCCTCTTCTCTCGTCATGGCGGCGATGCGCTCGAGCTCCGCCGCGTGCTCCTGTTCGAGCTTATCCATATCGGTTTCGCGCTTGTCCAGCTTGGCTTGCCGTTGGTCAAGCTTGCGATTGCGTTGGTCAACCTGATCCGTTTTGGTATCAAGTTGATCCTGGCGACGCTGCAAGCGCTCTTCCGAGCGCTCCATTTCGCGCCGTTTTCGTTGGACCTCTGCTTCTGCTTCTTCAACAATCTTGACCCTGCGTTCCTGGGCAGCCAGTTCGATGGTCTTCGCCTTCGCCTGGGCGTCGGCGATCTGTCGCTCTGCCTCAGTCTTGGCGTTTTTCACCTGCGCTTCGGCCTCTGCGACAGCCTGGGACAGGCGCGATTTCATCAGATAGTATCCGATGAGCGCCCCGACTGCGCCGGCTGCCAGGAAAATCAGCAGGGCAATAATCAGAAGTATTGCTCCGCTTTCTCCAAACATGATGATCCTCGCTTTCGTGTTCAGGAATTCAACGTATAGATTGATCTAACGTATCTCAAGTTCACTCGTCCGCATCGTCGGGAGATGCTTCCGCTCCCAGCTCACGGGCAAGTTCATTGACAGCTTCACGCGCCTCGGCGTAATCAAACCCGCGGCGCATCAAAAATGCGAGCAAGCGCCGTTTGAACGTCACCGGGTCGCTCTCAGCCAGCTTCGCCATCCGTTCGGCCTGGGGCCGGGCGGCTTCGTGAGCCAGCGAGCCGGTTTCGAGAGAGGCCAGCGCCTCCTCGATGATTGCGGCGTCCACGCCTTTGAGCCGCAACTCATACCGCAATGCCCGCACGCCGCGCGGCTTAAAACGCCCGCGATTCTCGACCCAGTAACGGGCGAACTCCGCATCGTTGACATAACTCTGTTGTTGTAAACGTTCGAGCACCAGGTCAATCACCGCCGGCTCGATATCTTTCTGCGCCAGATTGCGCCGGACTTCCGCTGCGCTGCGGGGCCGATAACTCAGGAAGCGCACGGCCCGCTCATAGGTCCGTTCCAGCAAGTCCGTCGCCTGGAGTTGCTCGATTTCCGCGTCGCTGAGGTGCTGCCCTATGCGCAATTGGACGGCATAAATCGCCGGCAACCCGAACGCGAACTGCTCGTCCAGGTAGACGTTCACGCGTTCTACTGTGCGCTTCTGCACGCGTAATGCGGTGATCTTACCGGCCATCTTTCCTCGTGCGTCGCCTCCAGAGTAAACAAAAAAGAGCGCATGATGACGCCCCGATGGGCTACATCACAGCTCTTTTCTCGAATGCGCGTAACGCGTGCGGTCTTAGTCGTGGACCGACGGTAGCACGTTATATCACCGACGGGAAGAGCCTCAGGCTCTGCCGGGTTGATCCTGCGGTCGGACGCTCGCCGATGAGCGCCTTATGACCGGGCCGCTTACGCAAGGAACCTCTGATCGGATCACTCGACCCCGCGTTGCATGGGATCGCCATTCTGAATGCCGTCTTGCTATCGTCCTCTTTAGGTAACCAGGCTATCGGTTAGCACGTTCTACTCCGCAGGTTTCCAGTGCTATCGCCAGTCGTGTAGCGTGATTCATTCGGCTGTGATGTATGCGCCCTCGCGGAGGGGTACTGAACCCATCCGTCGGCGCCGCCATTCGTTATGCCACGACTCACAGCCGGCAGTTGCGCTCTAAACTTCTTCTTCCAAGATTACGTTTTCAACGTCTTCTTCGACATCCGGTGAAGTCATCGGAATATCGGGATCCAGTGCAACCGCCGTGGTAGCGCGAATGGCTGCTTCGATCTGGGCGGCAACTTGCGGCGAGTTCAACAAAAACTCACGCGCGTTCTCGCGCCCCTGTCCCAGACGCATTCCTTCGAAGCTGTAGAATGCGCCGCGTTTTTCGATGATGTCCATGCTCGAACCCAGGTCGAGCAAGTCGCCTTCTTTGCTGATGCCCCGATTATACATGATATCGAATTCTGCCTGCTTGAACGGCGGGGCGACCTTGTTCTTCTTGACCGTAACGCGCGTGCGGCTGCCAACCGTCTCGCCGCCCTGCTTCAGCGTCTCGATGCGACGCACGTCCAGCCGGACGCTGGCGTAGAACTTGAGCGCCATGCCGCCGGAAGTCGTCTCCGGGTTGCCGAACATGATACCAATTTTTTGGCGGAGCTGATTCGTGAAGATCAAGGCCGTGTTGCTGGACTTGATTGCGCCGACGAGCTTGCGCAGAGCCTGCGACATGAGGCGGGCCTGCAAACCGACGTGCGCGTCGCCCATCTCGCCTTCGATCTCGGCGCGCGGCACCAGCGCCGCCACCGAGTCAACGACCACGACATCCACCGCGCCCGACCGGATCAACGCTTCCGCGATCTCCAGGGCCTGTTCGCCGGTGTCGGGTTGCGAGATGTAAAGCTCATCCACATTGACGCCGCACTTGGCCGCGTATTCGGGATCGAGCGTGTGCTCCACGTCAATGAACGCCGCAATGCCGCCCATGCGCTGGGCCTCGGCAATGATATGCTGGCACAGCGTCGTCTTGCCCGAGGCTTCCGGGCCGTAGATTTCGGTGATCCGGCCGCGCGGCACGCCGCCGATGCCCAGCGCCATATCCAGTGAGAGCGACCCTGTCGGGATTGCCCCCACCTTCAAACGCGAGGCCTCGCCCAACTTCATGACAGTGCCGTCGCCGAAACGCTTTTTTAAACTTGCCAGGGTCGTGTCAAGCGCCTTTTGTTTAGCCGCTTCAGACATGTCTTAATCTCCTTGAGTGAGCGATCATTCACGGAATAACTGGTTTTTCTCTCGCAGCGGCGCCCACTCAATCATTAAGCCGCAGTTTACATCACGCAACGGCAAAAATCAAGCGCGGGTTAGCCCGCACAATGATAGCACTAATGTTCTAGCCTGTCAATTTCAGAACGTTCGTTCAGCGGCTCCAACTGACGACCCGTTCCGCTGCGAAATCATAGGCAAACGTCAGCCCGCCCAACGCGTTCGGCGCGAGGAGCCTCTGGTCCGAACCGTCGGCGCGCATCCGGTAAAGTTTCCACGCGCCGTCGCGGTCGCTCAAGCAGACGATGTATGCGCCATCGGGCGACCAGGCCGGCGATACGTGATTCGCGCCCTTGTCCAACCGCGAAGGTGGTTCGGTCAGGCGCTGTTGCACGTTGCCCGCCGCATCCAGGATAAAGAGATCGGCGTGATCGTGGAGATACTGCTGCACCGCGATGCGTTGTCCGTCGGGCGACCACGCAGGGCTGCTGATTTGCAGGTCGTTGATCAGAGGCCGGGTCTCGCCGTTCGGCGTCGTCATCTGGAGGCCCAGGTCGCCCTTGTAAAGAATCTCCGCGCTGCCCGGCCGCCAGCCGGGCGTAAAGACCTTCTTTTGCGCCGGGATGTCCAGCCAACCGCTGCCATCGGGGTTGATGGACACCAGCCCAAACTCATCCACCTGTTGCAACGGCAGGTCTGCGATGCAAATCTTCCCAAACGGCGTCACCAGACAGTCGCCGCCGAACTTCTCGCGCAATGCATCCTCTTCCAGACAGCCAAACGGCGAGACGCGGCACATGTAGTTGCGGGTGCTGTAGGTGAAAATCAGCTTCGAGCCGTCGCTATTCCAGGCCGGGCCACGCGGGCGATTGACCGCCGCGACCTGCTGCTCAACGCCGGTGCGCAGGTCGCGCACGAAGATCGCATGCGGCGCGCCCCATCGGGCGTAGGCCAGCCGCGTCCCATCGGGTGAAAGCGCAGGGTCCATGCCATCCGTGACGCGCTGAAGGTTGCTCCCGTCGGCGTTCATCACATAGATGTCGCCGCCCGTCCGCGTCTGAAAGGCGATCTTCCCCGTTAGCCCCATCGTCGTTCGCGCGGGCGCGGCAGGTCGTGCGGATGCGGGCGCAGGCAAAGCCGCGTCCGTCAGGTAGCGCGCGGCGACCCATGCGTCGGCGCCTTCCCGCTCGATCTGCGCCCACACGCCGTCGGGCGTGCGGCCAATGATACGCACCGCGTCGCCGGCGCGCAAGCGACCCAGGATCGGCTGATCCTCGCCGGGGCCGCCGCGGATGTTGAGCGTGTTGGCCGTGACGCGGCCCTCAGCAAACGCGGCAGCCGGAGATGCGTCTGTAGAATCGGCGGGTGAGGCCGGGGTTGCAGCGGTCTGTTGACCCCCTTGCGCCTCCGCGCGCAGGCTTGTGGGGTCGCCGAACAGGCTCACATCGCCGCGCGCGACCCAGGCCGTGGCGCCCGTGTCGTCATAGGTCACTTCAAGCCAGCGCCCGTCAGGGCTGAGGGCTTGCGCCCACAACACTTCCGAACCGGGCAACGACTTCGCGACGCGACCGGCGGCGGAAGGCGATTCGCGCAAGGTGATCGTCGCCCGCTGACCGATCGCCATCAACGGGCCACCCTGTGATGCGACGTCGTTGATCGCGGTGGGGGCCGCCGTCGGCGTTTGCGCGGGCGCAAGCGTCGGTTCCGCAACTGCAACCGTCGCGGGCATTTCGCGCGTCGCCTGTGGGTTCAAAGCCACCTGCATGAACGGCGTGGGCTGCTCAACCTTCAAGAGGATGGCCGTCGCCTCGGGCGCGAGGCCAGGGGGCGCGCCGCAACCGGAGAGCGCGATCAACGCAAACAGGGCGACCAGAACGGCGAGCGCCATGCCCACTCGTCTGCCCGCAGCCCTAAAGTAAAACTCGTTCATTCGTACCGCAATGCGTCAATCGGGTTGAGGCGTGACGCGCGCGTCGCCGGGTAAATGCCAAAAAACAGCCCGACAATCGCGGAGAAGCCGGTAGCGAGCAATACGGCGTCCGGCGTCACCACCGCGTTAAGGTCATTCTGGAGCTTCGAGATTGCCAGTGCGCCCAGCACGCCCAGCACGACCCCGAAAATCCCGCCGATCACGGAGAGCACCACCGATTCGATGAGAAACTGCCAGAGAATATCGCGCCGCTTCGCGCCGACGGCCTTCCGCAAACCGATCTCGCGCGTCCGTTCAGTCACGGAGACGAGCATGATGTTCATGATGCCGATGCCGCCGACCAGCAGGCTGATGCCCGCGATTGCGCCCAGGAACAACGTCAGGACGCCGGTGATCTGCCCGAAGATGGAAAGCAGGTCTTGCTGATTAATAACCGTAAAGTCGTCTGCATCCTGGAAGGCGATGTTGTGACGCTCGCGCAGCAGATTTGAGATCTCTTCACTGGCCGCGTCCATCCGGTCTTCGCTGACGACCTGGGCATAAATCAGGTTCACCAGCGGTTCCCCGCGATTGTTATACGCGCGCTGGCTCAGACGTTGCAGCGCCGTGGTGATCGGAACCATAATCACTTCGTCCTGGTTGCCGCCGCCGAACCCGCCGCCGCCGCCCTTTTCCTCCAGTACGCCAATCACTTTGAACGGCACATCGTTGATCTTGAGGGTCGCGCCGATGGGATAGAGGCCGTTGTCCTCGAACAGGCGCTTCGCCACGCTTGTCCCGATCACGGCGACGCGCGTACGGGCATCTACGTCCGAATCGGTGACGAAACTACCATACGCAACCGGAAAATTACGCACGTCCTCATAGGTCGGCGTCACGCCCGAGATGCTTAGATTCAGCGTCGTTCCGCCAAATGACACACTCCCCGGAGCAATGACTTCGGGCGCGACCTGAGTGACGTCGGGAACCTGCAGCGGATCGGCCAGCGCGTCCGCATCGGCGAAGGTCAGCTCCGCAGAGTTCCCTCCGCCGCGCGTCGGGTCGCCGCTTCCTTCCAGGCTGCCCGGAACAACGAAAAGCAGGTTGGTGCCCACGCTCTGAAGCTGGTCGGTCACCAGATTTTGCACACCGCGCCCCACCGAGAGCAACGTGATCACCGCGCCGACGCCGATGATGATGCCCAGCATGGTCAATGCCGAGCGCAACTTATTGGTGGATAAGGCTCGAAAGGCCAGCCGCAAATATTCGCCGGGATTCATGGCTCAGCACTCCCTCGGTTGCAAGAACTGTTCCCGGTACATCGAGTCGCCCGCGATGCGCGGGTCGAGCACCGGTTCATCGCTCTGGATCAGCCCGTCATAGAGGGTGATCACGCGCCGCGTGTGCTCGGCGATGTCGGGTTCATGCGTCACCAGGATCACGGTGATGCCCTGCTCGGCGTTCAAGCGTTGAAAGATCGCCATGACCTCGGCCCCCACCTTCGAGTCCAGGTTGCCGGTCGGCTCATCGGCGAGGATGATCGCCGGATCGTTCACCAGCGCCCGCGCAATCGCGACTCGCTGCTGTTGGCCGCCCGATAACTCGTTGGGGCGATGGTTGATGCGCTCGGCCAGCCCCACGGCTTCCAGCGCCGCCACGGCGCGCTTCCGGCGTTCGCGCCCCCCCGCATAGACCAACGGCAACTCAACATTCTGAAGCGCGCTGGTCCGCGATAGCAAGTTGAAACTCTGGAACACGAAGCCCAGCCGCCGATTGCGGATGGTCGCGAGTTGGTCGTCATTCAAACTCGATACATCTTCCCCCGCCAGGATATACATGCCCGACGTGGGCTGATCGAGGCAGCCGATGATATTCATCAGGGTGGACTTGCCCGAACCGGACGGCCCCATGATGGCAACCATCTCGCCGGCGCAGATACGCAGCGACACGCCGCGCAACGCGTTCACCTCGACGTCGCCCATCTGATAGACTTTGGTGATATCCGTCATTTCGATGACGGCGCGGTTGCTCAGGTCCTCGTGACCATTGTCTTTGCCGGCCATCACGGACCTCCGAACGTCTGCTGCAGCCGTTCGAGGCTCGTTCGGGTACGAATCGCCAGTTGATCCCCGTCCGTCAGCCCTTCGCGCACCTCTGCCTGCTGATCGTCGCGCAGCCCCAGCCGCACTTCTGTCTTTTGCGGTTCGCCGTTCACCAGCCGTTCCACAAAGGTGCGTCCGGTTTCCCGTTCGAGCTGGACGGCGCGATTCGGGATGAGCAACGCGTCCTTGCGCGTGCTGCTGATGATCGTGGCCGTCGCGCTCATGCCACTGCGCAGCGGGGCGTCGCCGGAGGCGATGTCAATCCGCACGTCGTAGGCGACGCCGCCTGTGGGCATCACGCGCGCCGCCGGGGCGACGCTCTGCACTTCACCCGCGAAAACCTGATCGGGCAAGGCGTCAATCTCGACAGTCACCGGCTGGCCTTCGGCGATACCGGCGATATCCACCTCGTCAACTTCCACATTCAGGTGAAATTTGCTGTCATCGGCGATGCGAATAGCGGGTGTGCCGGGCTGGGCCAGGGTGCCTTCCACAACGTTGACTGCGGTCACAATTCCGGGCCATGGGGCCAGGATACGCGTATCTTCCAACCGGTTCTTCGCCTGTTCGAGCGCAATCTCGGCTTGATCCACGCCCGCCTGGGCGATCTCCACCTGCTCGGCCTGGGGGCCTTGATTCAAGCGGTCGAGGCTGGCCTGCGCCTGCGCGATCTGCGCCTGCGCCTGTGCGAGTTGCGCCTGGTTGGCGTTTTTCGCCGCCACGCGATACTGCGCCTCCGCGGTTTCCAGACTGATGGTCGCCTGCTGGAGTTGCGTTGACTGCGGCAACATGCCAACCTCCGGCCGGTCCTTCACCTGATCGTAGGCTTGTTGCGCCTGATTCAACTGCACTCGCGCCTGCTCAACCTGAGCCCGCGCCGCAGCCAGTTGATCGGCGTCCGTGCCTTTCAGCAACTCCTGGTAGGCCGCCTTTGCACTGGCGAGCGCCGCTTCCGCGGCCGCCACGTCGCTCTCATTAGGCGGAACCTGAAGTTGTCGCAACTGCGCTTGCGCCGTTCGCAGGCTCACTTCGGCCTGGCGCACGGCCAACTCCAGATCAGAAGCGTCGAGCTGGGCCAGCACGTCGCCGGTCTGGACCCGGTCGCCCACCGCGACGGGCAACTCATTGATGAAGCCGCTCAATTGGAACGTCAGGTTGGCCTCGCGCTCCGGCAACATCTCACCCGTCGCGCTCACCGCGGCGGAAATATCGCCGCGCGTCACGTCAATCGTTTCCCAGTCCGGCGCCTGGGCGGCCTGGGCGCGTGCCTGGAATTGCTGATAGCCATACCAGCCGGCAGCCCCCAGGGCCACGAGAATCACGAGGACAATCACAACTCTACGCATTCAAGCTCCTGCTCGCCGGAATTGCGGAGGATACTGGCAGCCGGCTCTGCCACAAAACTACACGTCTGTTTGCACATCATGTCACATTATAACGATGCCCGCGGCGCGGCTCCGCAAGGCATATTCCCGAATTACATAACCCGCTCAATCTGGTTGTTTAAATCTCTTGTCAAGAGTTGCACAACCGCAGTACTTGTGTTATGATCCCGCAAGACAGTTCACAAAATACAAACGATAGTCCCACAGGAAGCGTGCGACCTGCGGGGAGAAAGAGAAAAAGGTTATGGAGGACAATACAATGGCTCGACGTTCCATTCCGGATATTGTCGTTGGGAGGTTGCCCGTGTACTTGCGGGCGCTGAGCTTTCTGCTGGCCGAGGGTCGCCAGATCACCTCATCGCAGGAGTTGGGCGATCGGTTGGGCATCTCCTCGGCGCAGATTCGTAAGGACCTTTCTCACTTTGGCGAGTTCGGCAAGCAGGGTACGGGATATGACATCTCCTTCCTGTACGATCAACTCCGCCAGATCCTGAAGGTGGACCGGATGTGGGAAGCCGCGGTGGTGGGCGCGGGCAACCTGGGCAAGGCGATTGCCGATTACGGCGGTTTCGCGGGCAAAGGCTTCGTCATCACGGCAATTTTCGATAGCTCACCGGACAAGATCGGCAAGCCGATGGGCATTGACAACCTCGTCGTGCAAGACATCAGCGAACTGGCCGACACCCTGCGCAAGCGGGACATCAAAGTTGGCATCATCGCCACGCCTGCGCATGATGCGCAAGCCGTGGCGCGCACCATGTCCGACGCCGGCGTCAAGTCCATCCTGAACTATGCGCCGATCACGATTACGGTGCCGGCCAGCGTGCGGGTGCAATATATTGATCCGGTGGTGGGCCTGCAACGGATGACCTACTATATGTGATGCGTAGCTCGCGAGAGCGCAACGCCCCGCACAATCCTGTTCTCTCAAAGACGTCCGGCGACTTATATGTTCCGCCGGGCGTCTTTTTGATATATCCAGCTTTCATTACAGACTGCATCCGCCCTGCATGACCGGCATCATAAACAGCCACGCGTTACCGTGCTAGAATAATCACGAGGCAACGGACAGCGCCTGCCGTGTGGTGTGAGCGCCCGAAGCCTGAAGTCGCAATGACCGGAAACTCGCTTTCCGGCAAACTTGAAGATGCTATGCTGAGGAGGTCGGGGATGGGCGCCATGCCGGCAGTCTCCAATATCATGACCCCCAACCCCTTGACGGTGACGCCTCGCAACGCCATCCGGACGGCGGTCAACCTGATGCGCGAAGGTGGGTTCCGCCGCCTGCCGGTCGTTGACAGAGGTCGGCTCGTGGGGGTCATTACCGATCGCGATTTGCGGCGCGCGGCCAACTCGCCGTTCGTCGTGCGCGAGCAGTGGTATGATAATTTCATCCTCGATCACATCGAAGTCGGGTCGTGCATGACGCCTAACCCCGTCACGATCGGGCCGACGGAATCGGTGGCCGAAGCGGCCCGTTTGATGCGGAATCACAAGATCGGCGGCCTGCCCGTCATTGACGATGGTCAACTCGTCGGCATCGTCACCGAGACGGACCTGCTGGACTTTCTGATCCGCACGCTCGAAAACGAGATGGCGCCGGCATGAGAAGGAATTTCACCCGAAAACCCTGATCGGGACAGAGTAAATCACGCCACACCTGCGCAAACGTCGCAGGTGTAATTTTCACAGGGGAGGACACAACGATTCACCGGGTCGTCACGGCGAAGACGCCGACGCAGGCGACTGCCAGCTCTCGCGAATATCTGGCCTCGGCCTTTCGTCCGCTGCGCGCTTGTCAGGCGTCTCGACACGAACGTCGAAAATGCGACGGCGAAAACGACCCGTGATGGCTGTCTCAAGGAGGCGACAGGCATGGTCAAAGGTACGGTGGTCATTGATGTAGACCGGTGCAAAGGTTGCGCGCTCTGCACTGCGGTGTGTCCCAGAGGGGTGCTCCGTATGGGCCGCGACCGCTTTAATGTCCGTGGGTATCGGGCCGTTGAACTGGCCGACCCCGAAGGCAGTTGCACCGGTTGCGCTTTGTGCGCGCTGGTCTGCCCGGATGTCGTGTTCACAGTCTGCCGGCATCCGATCAAGCGGACGGTGTAGGACGTCCACGCAGGAGGCTTACATGGCAAAGGAGCTGTGGAAGGGGAACGAAGCGATGGCCGAGGCGGCCATTCGCGCAGGTGTGGAAGCGTTCTTTGGCTACCCCATCACCCCACAGACGGAGCTTCTCGAATATATGGCGGCGCGGATGCCGGCGCTGGGGCGAGTCTTCCTCCAGGCAGAGAGCGAAGTCGCCGCGATTAACATGGTTTACGGCGCGGCCGCGGGCGGCGCCAAGGCGATGACCTCATCGTCGAGCCCCGGCATCAGCCTGATGCAAGAGGGCCTCTCCTACATTGCCGCGTCGGAGGTCCCCGCCGTCGTGATAGACGTGATGCGCGGCGGGCCGGGCCTGGGCAACATCCAGCCCGGCCAGAGCGACTACTTCCAGATCACGCGGTCTGCCGGCCACGGCGACTTTCACCCGCTTGTGCTCGCGCCCTCCACAGTGCAGGAAGCGGTGGACCTGATCTACGATGCCCTGCCCCTCGCCGAGAAGTACCGGACGCTGGTGATCTTGGCCGCCGACGGTTCGCTGGGGCAGATGATGGAGCCCGCCGAAATGCCGCCCATGCGGGCGCTCCCGCGCGAAGACGCGCGACCCGACTGGGCCGTGCGCGGCGCGGCGGGCCGCTCTAAGCGCATCATCACCTCCCTTTTCCTTAACGAGGACGAGTTGGAGGCGCTTAACAACCAGTTACAGGCCAAGCTGCGCGTCATTGAACAGAACGAACAGCGCTGGGAAGAGATCGAAACCGACGACGCGGAATGGCTGTTGGTGGCGTTCGGTACGGTGGGGCGCACTTGCAAATCGGCGCTCCGTGAGGCGCGTGCGCAGGGCGTACGCGTTGGGCTGTTCCGGCCTATCACGCTCTGGCCGTTCCCGGAAGAACGGTTGCATGAACTCTTGACCCGGATGCGCGGCGCGCTGGTGGTCGAGATGAACGCCGGGCAAATGTTGAATGACGTACGGCTGGCGGCCGCGGGAAGCTGCCCCATCGCGTTTTACGGGCGCACCGGCGGCGCGATTCCGCTGCCCGATGAGGTGATGGATGCGCTCGGTAAGCTGACCGGCGCGGGCCAACCCGTCGCAGTTGGAGAGGGGGTGCGCCATGACTAATGGCAACGGCGCAGACCTGCGCACGGTGTTCGCGTCCGAAGTCGAGTTGCCCGCGGGTGAGATTGTCTACCGACGGCCCGATGCGCTGTCATCAGAGTACACGCACTATTGCCCGGGCTGCACCCACGGCCTGATTCACCGGCTGATCGCCGAAGCGATTGACGAGTTGGGCATCCGCGAGCGGACGATCCTGGTCGCGCCCGTCGGCTGCTCGGTGCTGATGTATCACTATTTCGAGGTTGACGCGGTGGAAGCCGCGCACGGGCGCGCGCCGGCCATGGCGACAGGACTCAAACGCACCCAGCCGGATAAGATTGTCTTCACCTATCAGGGCGATGGTGACCTGGCCTCCATCGGCGCGGCGGAGATCCTGCACGCCGCGAATCGCGGCGAGAATATCACGGTATTCTTCGTGAACAACGCCGTCTACGGGATGACCAGCGGACAGATGGCCCCGACCAGCCTGTTGGGGCAAGTGACCACATCGTCGCCGCTGGGACGCGACGTCAAACAACACGGCTACCCGCTGCGCATGGCCGAACTGATCGCCGGGCTGCCGGGACCGGCCTACGTGGTGCGCCGGTCGGTCTACGACCCGCGCACGATCCGGCTGGCAAAGAAGGCGGTCGTCACGGCGCTCAAAGTGCAGATGGCCGGTCTGGGTTTGAGCATGGTGGAGTTTCTCTCCAGTTGCCCCACCAACTGGCACATGTCGCCGCCCGACGCCCTGGCCTGGATTCGCGACACGATGGAGCCGTACTTCCCGCTGGGCGATTTCAAAGTTAGCGATCCCGTCAAGGATCTGGTGTAGCGTCTACCGGCAAAGGAGCCAGGGCACATGCACCTCGAGATCATTATTTCCGGCTTCGGCGGACAAGGTTCGTTGTTCGCCGGTCAGTTGTTGGCCTACGCCGCGCTCGATGCAGGCAAACACGTCACGTGGATTCCATCGTATGGCCCCGAGATGCGCGGCGGTACCGCCCACTGCACGGTGGTCATTTCGGATGAACCGATCGGCTCGCCACTGGTGCGGCAGCCCGGCGCGGCGGTGGCCTTGAATCTGCCATCGTTTCGCAAATACGAAGAAATTCTCAAACCCGGCGGGGTTCTGGTCTACAATTGTTCTCTGATCGAAACCGAGGAGACGCGCTCGGACGTGGTTTACTGTGGCGTGCCCGCCAACGCCGTCGCCGAATCGCTCAGCAACGTGCGCCAGGCCAATGTTGTGTTGTTGGGCGCGCTGTTGCAAATCACGGATGTATTGCCGCTGGCCGCGGTGGAACGGGCGCTGGACGCTCACCTGCCGGCGCGCCAAAGGCAATACCTCGAATCCAACAAAGAGGCTCTGCGGCAAGGCGCAACGCTAGCGCGCTGCCTAGACCAACTCGAGCCAACTCAACGAGGAGTTTGAAGGCATGGCGACTTTATGGAACAGTCGTTACGCTCAGCGCAACCTGAGCATGGGCCGATCTATCATCCGAGAGCTCTTGCGGATGACCACAGAATCCGATTTGATCTCGTTTGCCGGCGGCCTGCCCGCCCCTGAGCTATTCCCGCTTGAGCGGTGCCAGGAAGCAGCCTGCCGCATCTTGAGCGAATATGGCGCGATGGCGTTGCAGTATGGCCCGACGGAAGGGTTCCTGCCTCTGCGCCAGTTCATCTGCGATCTGATGCGGCGCTACGGCATTGGCGCACAACCGGCCAATGTGGTCATTACAAACGGCTCGCAACAGGCGCTCGATCTCATCGGCAAGCTCCTGGTGAATCCCGGCGACCGTATTCTTGTAGAGGAGCCGACTTATCTGGGGGCGTTGCAAGCCTGGAACGCCTATCAGGCCGCATATGCACCGGTGCCGATAGACGATCAGGGGCTGCGCACCGGGCTGCTCGAACCGGCCCTACGTACCGGCCCGAAATTTATGTACGTGCTGCCGAACTTCCAGAACCCCGCCGGCACGACCCTGTCTCTGGAGCGCCGCAACGATGTGGTGCGCCTGTCCAACCGGTATGGCATCCCCATCGTCGAGGATGACCCCTACGGCGCGTTGCGTTATGAAGGCGCACACATGCCGCCGCTGGTCGCGCTGGACGCGGATTATCAGAAGCGAACAGGCTTGAATGGTCACGGCTTTCTGGAAGGCAACGTCATCTATCTCGGCACCTTTTCCAAGACCCTGGCTCCCGGCCTGCGGCTCGGGTGGGTCGTTGCGCCGGTCGAAGTGGTGGACAAGCTCGTGATGGTCAAACAGGGTACCGATCTGCACACCAGCAACCTGACGCAGGCCCTTGCCTACGAGGTCGCCAAAGACGGCTTCCTCGAACAACACATTCGTGAGATTCGCCAGGTATATGCCGAACGACGCGACATCATGCTCGACGCCCTCGAACGCTACTTCCCGGAAGGCTGCTCGTGGACGCGTCCCGAGGGCGGGCTGTTCCTGTGGGCGCGCGTGCCCGCGCCGCTCGACACAACCGAGCTACTTTCCGAAGCCGTCGCGCATCGCGTGGCCTATGTGCCGGGCAGCGCGTTCTACGTCGAGCAGAAACGCGGCGCGGCGGCCATGCGCCTCAACTTCTCGAACGCGCAGCCGGAACAAATCGTGGAAGGCTGCCGCCGGTTGGGCGATTTGCTCAAAGAGAAGCTCTTGCGCGACCATATAACTCCTCTCCCCGCGGGAGAGGCCGGGTGAGGGTCTGCATCATCGAAACCATTACGCAAACGGAGGAATTAAAAGACAGCATGGAAAGAACGCACGTGCGCGACATCATGACCAGCCCCGCAATCGTCATCACTCCTGACACACCGATCCCCGCCGCCATGACGCTGATGCGAGAAAAGGGCATCCGCCATCTGCCGGTGGTCGAACACGACCGGCTGATCGGCATCATCAGCCGGGGCGATCTGCGAGAGGCTTCGATCTCTGAAGCCATCAATGCCGACATCTATGAACTGAACTTCATGCTCAACCGGCTGGCCGTCAGTAAGCTCATGTCGAAGAAAGTGCTGACCGTAACGCCCGAAGCGCCCATCGTCCACGCGGCCGAACTGATGACGGAGAACAAAATCTCCGGGTTGCCGGTGGTAGACCCCGGCGGCGCGGTCATCGGCATCGTGACGGAATCAGACTTGCTGCGCATGTTGATGCACAAGCTGCGCGAGGCGGAGGAACTGAACGCGACCGCATAAGAGCGGCGTTCCGCCCGGATTTGCAAGACGAGCGGTGCACCGTTTGGATGCACCGCTCGCTTTATCATCCGTGACATCCGTGAAAAATCCGAGTTAGCCCAGCGCCGGCTAACTCGCGATTTGAAGCAGCGCACTACCGTGGTAAAATGTCGCCCACGTTGGCCTGTTCGATCAGGCTAACTTCACACCCCGCCCTGTAAACTTTCTCTCCGGCGAAGATGCCGGCGCTGGTTGCGTTTTCGAATCGTGCGCCGGTCGCTGTTGGCCTCCGATTCCCGATGGTGGAAGCCGATCTCGGTACGCCTGTTTTCGGCAGGCAGTTTCCGATCCGATGGGATGGAGGCTGGTGGGGCCATCAGACGGCACACAACCTGTACTTTTGTGGAGAGGGTCATGCAAGTTCTCAAGTTCGGGGGCACATCCGTAGGCGACGCCAAAGCCATCGCTCAGGTGGTGAACATCGTGCGGGCAGAAGCCGCGCGCGACCCGCAGACCGTGATCGTCACTTCGGCCATGCGCGGCGTCACCGACCTGCTCATCAACGCCGCCCACGCCGCGGCTTCGGGCGACCGCCAACCCTATCGCGATGCTCGCCTCACCCTCATCGGCCGCCATCACGATACGGCGGAAGCGCTGATCGGCGATCTCGATGACCTCCTAAGGTTGCAGGCCGCCACGGACGAGCGGATTCGCGACTTCGAGCGTCTATGCATGGCCGTTGCCATCCTGGGTGAAATGTCTGACCGCGGGCTGGCCGTGATCTCGGGGTTGGGCGAGCGGCTGCTCGCGCCGATCCTGGCGGCGGCCATGCGTGCGCAGGGGCTAAACGCCGAATTCGTGGACGCTGGAGAACTGATCGTCACCGACGACAACTATGCTTCGGCGGCCCCCGATATGACCGCGACGCGGGAAAAGACGCGCGAACGGCTGGCATCGCTGTTTGAACGGGGCGTCATTCCGGTAGTAACCGGGTTCGTCGCGGCCACGCCTACCGGCGCGCCTACCGTCCTGGGCCGCGGCGGGTCCGACTACTCTGCAGCCATCCTGGGCGCGGCTCTCGACGCCGACGAAGTGCAAATCTGGACTGACGTCAATGGCGTGCTCACCGCCGACCCGCGCATCGTGCCCGAGGCGCGTTCACTTAAAGAACTGACTTATACCGAGGCTGCTGAACTGGCCTACTTTGGCGCGAAGGTCCTGCACCCGAAAACCATGCTACCGGCCATTGACCGCGGTATCCCCATCAGCGTGCGTAACACCTTCAATCCCAGCTTCCCCGGTACCCTGGTGGTGGGGCAAGCGGGCAACGGCGGCAGCGTCAAGGCGCTCACCGTAATCCGCGGGCTGACCCTGGTCACGGTCGCCGGTCGCGGGATGATGGGCGTGCCCGGCATCGCCGCGCGCACTTTCGCGGCAGTCGCTCGCAAGGGCGCAAACATCCTGATGATCTCGCAGGCTTCGTCCGAACAAAGCATCTGCTTCATCGTGCCAGGGGCGGACGCACCCGGCGTCGTAACGGCGCTGGAAACGGAATTCGCGGACGAGGTTCGCCGGCGCGAGATTGACGGCATTACGGTGGTGCGCGACGTGGTGATTGTGGCCGTGGTAGGTGAAGGCATTCGCACCACGCCCGGCATCGCGGCGCGGCTTTTCGGCGCGATGGGCGAACACAACCTCAACGTGGTCGCCGTCGCCCAGGGGTCATCCGAGGCGAACATGTCGCTAGTGCTGGCCTCGGCAGACGCCGACGCGGCCGTGCGCTACATTCATTCGGCTTTCAGTCTGGCTGGAGCACCCGTATGAAGCGCATCCCTCTGGTCATCCTTGGCGCGGGCAGCGTCGGGCGCGCGCTGGTGCGTCAGTTGATCGACGCGGCCCCTGAACATGGCCAACGCGAGAGCCTGACGTTCGATATCGTCGCCTGGTGCGACCGGAATGGAGCGGTGCTCGATGAAGCTGGCATTCCGGCTCAGACACTGGTTGCGCTCGATGCCGCTAAAGCATCCGGCACGCCGCTTGCCGAAACCGAGTGGGGTTCGCCGCAGGGCGATCTCCGCGCGGTGCTGGATGTGGCTGGCGTCGAGGGTTGCATTGTGGTGGATGTTACCGCATCGCACAAAACCGCGTCCGCGCTGGAGTTGGCGCTCGAACGCGATTACGGGCTGGCCCTGGCGAACAAAGTACCGCTGGCAGGCGCTCAGGCGTTATTCGAGCGTCTGACAGCAGGGCGTACGCGCTACGAGTCCACCGTGGGTTCCGCCGTGCCGGTGATAGAGACGGCCCGCGCCCTGGTGCGCGCGGCGGATCGCGTGACTCGCGTGCAGGGCGCGCTCAGCGGGACGCTGGGCTTCCTCTGCACCGGCCTCGAAACCGGGCGGCCCTTCTCGCAATTGGTGATCGACGCGATGGAGCGCGGTTACACTGAACCTGACCCGCGCATAGACCTGAGTGGTATGGACGTGGCGCGCAAGGCGCTGATCCTGGCGCGCACGCTAGGCCGCCGCCTGGAACTGGACGCGGTCACTGTACACTCGCTGGTTCCCGCCGAGTTAAACGCCCTGCCGCTGGCCGATTTCCTGACACAGGCTGCGACCCTGGATGCGGAATATCGGCAGCGCGTGGCGCAGGTCGCCGCCGAGGGGTGCGTCCTGCGCTATGTGGCCACCCTGGATGACGAGGGCGCGCGCGTGGGGTTGCAAGCTGTCCCGCGCGACACGGCGCTGGGGCAGTTACGCGGCAACGACAACCTGGTGGCGTTTAACACGCGCTACTATCCCGACGAGCCGCTGGTGTTGCAGGGCCGCGGCGCGGGCTATGACGCGGCAGCAGCCGGCGTCCACGCGGACATCGTCGCGCTGGGAACAACGAATCGTTCGTGACACTTATAGAATCTATCCGAATACTCCCAAATCATCGTATTTTTTCCCTTTGTAGTGACGGCTTTAGCCGTTGGGGAGCACAAAAACGGCTAAAGCCTTCACTACAAAGGGGCGGCGCACAGTGTTCGGATAGACACATAATCTATCCGAACACCTCCGTAGTATAGGGCCTTGTGCCCGTCGCGGGTGCCCACAAGGGGCTAAACTACGGGTTTCTCGGATAGACACTTAAGATAAAGGACAAAAGACGATGAGCGACGAGAAAGTAAAAGTCGGTATTCTCGGCGCGACGGGCGCCGTCGGCCAGCGCTTCATTCAATTGCTGGCAAACCATCCGTGGTTCGAAGTCGGTGTGCTGACGGCGTCTGACCGCTCAGAAGGAAAATCGTATTCTGACGCGTGCAAATGGCTGCTGCGCGGGGGAATGCCGGCCGCGGTCGCCGATATGACCCTGGTCGCCACGGCGGTTAACGCCATCCCTTCCGACGTGAAACTGCTCTTTTCGGCGCTGCCGGGCAACACGGCGCTCACCATTGAAGAGGAGTTGGCCGCCGCCGGTTTCGTCGTCTCATCCAACGCGTCGGCGCATCGCATGGACCCCGACGTGCCGTTGTTGATCCCCGACGTGAACCCGGAACACACGGCGCTGATCCCCGTGCAGCGGGCGCGCCGTGGCTGGCCAGGGTTCATCGTCACCAATCCGAACTGCACGACGACCCATCTGGTGTGCGCGCTGAAGCCGCTCTACGATGCCTTCGGGTTGCAGGCCGTCAACGTGGTCACGATGCAGGCGATCTCTGGAGCCGGCTATCCCGGGGTATCGGCGATGGACATCCTCGACAACGTCGTCCCCTACATTGGCGGCGAGGAAGAGAAGATCGAGACGGAGCCGCGCAAGCTGCTGGGCGCGTTCATAGGCGACGACATTGCAACCGCCGATTTCGTTATCAGCGCGCAGGCGAACCGCGTGGCCGTGCGCAACAGCCACCTGGAAGCCGTGTCGGTCAAGCTGGGCGGCCCGGCGTCAATCGAAGAAGTGGCCGCCGCGCTGGTCAATTATCAGGGAGAGCCGCAGCGCATGGGGCTGCCCTCTGCGCCGAACCCCGCGATCATTCTGCACACGGAAAACGACCGGCCGCAGCCGCGACTCGACCGGCTGGCTGGGGGCGGCATGGCGACCAGCGTCGGGCGGTTGCGTCCCGACCCGGTGTTGGATTACAAGTTTTTAGTATTAGGCCATAACACCATACGCGGCGCAGCAGGCGGTGCGCTGCTGAACGCCGAACTGCTCAAGGCGCAAGGCTATCTGGACTAACATCCAAGCCCCCCGTAGTTTAGGGCCTTGTGCCCGTCGCGCGGCACCCACGAGGGGTTAAACTACAAAGGTTTCGAATATGCACTCTTTAATGCGCGGGGGAAGGTACGCGATGACCGAGAAAACATCCATCTATGACCTGGTCGGGGACCTCGTTGTCTATCGCGACCTCGATCCCGTAGATCTGCGCCTGCCCCGTTTCAACGAGGCCTGGCCACGCATGGGTCTCGTCGCGCCCGCGCGCCCGCGCAAACTCGACACGGCATACGCGCAGGCATTGGCTTGGCTCCTGACGGAGATGCGCGGCCTCGACGCGCCCGGCCTTCCCATCCGGGAACTCGTGTTCATCGGCGACAATCTTTCCAGCGATGGCGTCGCCTTCCGCAACCTGCGCGCCGCCGGCGATTGGCGTGGCTGGGCCTTCATCGGGGCCGACCGCGCGGATGCGCCCGCGATGGCGGAGACCGACGGCATCATCACGGCCAACCGCTGGACCGCGCTCAGCGACTTTCTCGTACTGCTGCTGCATGAGGGCGCGCGCCTCGACAACCAGACCGTCGTCGTGCTCGATATTGACAAGACGCTGATCGGCGCGCGCGGGCGCAACGACGCGGCCATAGACGGCGCGCGCATCGCCGCCATCGAAGCCACCGTGGCCGACGCGCTGGGCGACGCCTTCGACCGCGAGCGGTTCCGCAAGGCCTACGCCACGCTCAACGTCGCTCGCTATCACCCGTTCACCGCCGATAACCAGGATAACGTCGCATATACGTGCCTGATGCTGGGCGCGGGCGTCTCCAGCCTCGACGACCTGGTCGCTCAGATTGACGCCGGTCAACTGGCAAACTTCCGTGCGTTCATAAATCAGGTGGACGCCGACCGCGATCATCTGCCTTCCCCTGGATTGCGGGCCTTGCACGATGACATTTACGCGCACGTGCTCGCCGATGATGCCACACCCTTCAAGGCGTTCCGGCGGCGCGAATATCGCGAGACGGTTGCGCGCATGGGCTGCCTGCCCGATGATGTTTCCGAGGCGCGCATGTTAGCCGAAGAGGTGTGCATGACGCGCGAAACGCTGGAAGCCGCCGCCTGGCTGCGTGAGCGCGGCTGCCTGCTAACCGCGCTCTCCGACAAACCCGATGAGGCCACCATGCCCGCGCCGGAACTGGTCGCCCAGGGCTTCCTGCCCCTGCACCGTGTCCCCGCGCACATCGTCGGGCCGTCTATCTGGGAAGCGTTAGCCGAATTATAGCGAGATGCGCACTCCGCGGGGTTACGGGTTTAATAGACAGGATTCACAAGATTTACAGGATCAGGAAGAAATCCAATCCTGTTCGTCCTGTCAATCATCCGCCCCATGCCCTGTATCGAAGCCACATGGTTAAACATTAGGACGTTAGCCGCCGTGTCTGCTATAATAGGCTTCACCCTCAGAGACTTACACGCCTATCTGCCGGCGGTCTCTATGATGGAGGCGTTGTTTGAACCCAATTGAGCCGGAACCGATTCGTTGCAGTGTTGGGGTTACGGCATATAATGAAGAAGCCAATATCGCAGCGTTGCTCGATGCCCTGTTGACCCAACACCTGCACGACGTTGAGATCAGCGAGATCATCGTCGTCGCCAGCGGCTGCACCGATAACACGGTGCCTATCGTCGAATCCTACGTTGCCGCCCATCCCCAGATCAAGCTTTACGTGCAACCCAAACGTGAGGGCAAGACGGCCGCGATCAATCTCTTCCTGTCAAACGCCACCGAGGATATTTGCGTCCTGGAGAGCGGCGACACGCTGCCCCATGAAGACGCGGTCGAGCATCTCGTCCGCATGTTCGAGGACGGCAACGTCGGGATGACCGGCGCGCACAAAATTCCCGTCAACACGCCCGACCATCTTGCGGGGCTGTTCACGCATCTGCGCCTGCGCCTGGAACATCAGCTTTGCCTGGAAATTCCGCGCCTCGGTGAGATGATCGCCTTCCGCAAGGTCTTCGAGCGCATCCCGGCGGACGTGGCGATGGATGAAGCCTTTGTGGAGGCGCTCGTTGTCCAACGCGGGATGCAGGTGCGTTACGCCCCCAACGCGGTCGTTTACAACACCGGCCCCGTCAGCCTGAGCGACTTCGTCATGCAGCGGCGGCGCAACCATGCCGGGCATCTCTACCTTAAGTCCAAATACGGTTATGCTGTATCCAGCATCCAGAACACGCGGGTCGCAAAAGTCGCCCTCAAGGAACTATGGGGCGCCGTTCGTCTGATCTACACGCTGCTGCTGTTGGGTGTGCTGGAAGGCTGGGCGCGCCTGCTGGGCTGGTATGACTTTGCCATCAAGAAAGACCGCCACGTTGTGTGGGATATGGCCTGGTCGCAGAAGAGCGACGTAGACGCGGAACGCCAGGAAGCCGACGCGCACGAAGACGTTCGACCCACCGCGCTGGCGCGAAAGACCTGACGTTCTGTGCGCGATAGAGCCTTTACCCTTCTGAAGGTCTTCATCAGCATCTTCCTGGTGGTCCTGGCCTTCAGCAAAGTTCCCTTCTCTCAGGTTGCGACACAACTCGCCTCGGCCAACCTCTGGTTCTTCCTGGCCGCATTGCTCCTTTATTTTCTCGCCATTGTCGTCAACGGCGTCAAATGGCAAATCCTCCTCAGGGCGCAGGGGATGCGCGTCCCGTTTCGCGCCTTGCTCCAGTTCCTCTTCATCGGCTTTTTCTTCAATAACTTCCTGCCCGCGAACGTCGGCGGCGACGTGATGCGCGGCTATGGGCTGGCGCGCTATACCGACCGCACCGCCGACGCCGCCGTCTCGGTCATCGTGGATCGCATCATCGGCCTGATGGCATACATGAGTTCCGCGGTCGTGGCCGCGCTGATCTTCGTGCGGATCAGCGATCGCCCCGAGTGGCGGCGCATGGAGTGGGTCGCCGTGGCTGCCCTGGTGGTGTTGGGCCTGGGATTTGCCGTGATGCTCAGCCGGCGTTTTCGGTCCTTCATCAGCTCGGTGCTCTCGTTTCGCTGGTTCGCCCCGGTGGCGCCCCTCTGGGAGAAAATGTCTGATGCGTTCAATGCCTATCGCTTTCAGTATCGCGCGCTGATTGCCGCTTTCGGCGTCGGCCTCATCGGCATCATCTGCACCACGCTGGTCAACTGGTGTCTGTCGCTCTCGATGGGCGGCCTCATGCCGTTGGGCGTGATCTTCCTCGTCAACCCTCTGATCGCGTTGGTGCTGATGCTGCCGATCTCCATCGGAGGGTTGGGGGTGACGCAGGCCATCTACCCCTTCCTGTACTCGCTGGCCGGGGTGCCCGCCGATCATGCGCTGGCCGTGTCGCTATTGATGCAACTGATCGTCTTCCTCGGCAGCCTGCCGGGGGCATTCTTGTGGGCGCGCGGCGAATATGCGCGACGGCGCAAGTCAAACGCCCCGGTTGGCGAAACCGTGACAGGTTCCGCGGCAGCAGACGCGCCGGAAGGGAGAAGCCTCTAAAGGTGGATGAGCTTATCTGGCCGATCTCGGAAGATCAGGCACGCAGCCTCTATGAAGAAGCCGGCTCGGGACACGACTTCGATCACATCCTGCGAGTGACCCATCTGGCGCGCCGCATCGGTGAGTCGGAAGGCGCAGACCCCGGGGTCATCGTCACCGCAGCCCTGCTGCACGACATCGGCGAAAGTGAAGGCCGCACTGCCCACCACATGCGCAGCGCCGAGCTGGCGCGCGAGATCCTGCACGCGCAACCCGCGCCGTTCGTGGATGCGGTAGCGCACGCCATCGAAGCACACCGGTTCCGCGCCGACCCAGCGCCTCGCACGCTGGAAGCGCAGGTGGTCTATGACGCCGACAAGCTGGATGCCATTGGCGCGATCGGTGTGGCGCGCGTCTTCGCGTATGCCGGCGAGCGGGGAACGCCGCTGTGGCGCAAGCCGTGGCGTGAGATCGCGACGGAAGACGGCGACGCGGTGTCACAGCCGAAAGCGCTGGGCAGCGAATATACGCCCGTCCATGAGTTCGTTTACAAGCTGGATCGCATCCCGGAACGACTTTATACGACAACCGCACGCACCCTCGCCGCCGAACGCCTGGCTTTCATGCGCGCCTTCTTCGACCACCTGGACGCAGAAATGGTATATTAAGAATCTATCAGAATACTTCCGGATCTTCATGTCTTTCCCTTTGTAGTGAAGGCTTTAGCCGTTGGGGGGCGCTAAAACGGCTAAAGCTTTCACTACAAAGTGGCCGTCAGGCTGCAAAGGAGAGCGAAGCGCAGTTTTCGGATACACGTCTACCCTCCGAGCAGGACAACGAGGGATGAAAACAGTGCGGAGCTATTTTCAGATCAGATTCTAAGGCTACAAATAGATTCATAATTCAGGATGATCCCGGTTTAGCCCTCAATCATCCTCCCGACAACCCCGGAGCCTGATGGATGACAACACATAGTTCGACTTCCGGCGTCAGCGCGCCGGAAACAGTCGCCTGGCACAGCCTGACCGTTGACGAAACGCTCGACCAACTGGGAACAAACGAAACTCACGGCCTGACCCCCGCAGAGGCCAGCACCCGCCTGACGACTTACGGCGCCAACGAGTTGATCGAAGCGCCCCGGCCGACCTTCTGGGCGCGCCTGCTCGACCAGTTTCGCTCTTTCCTGATCGCCATCCTCATCGTCGCCAGCATCATCTCCTTATTGTTGGGCGACTATATCGAAGCGGGCGCGATCATGTCCATCGTGATCCTTAACGCGGTGCTGGGCGTGGTTCAGGAATCACGCGCCGAGGAGGCGTTGACCGCCCTGCGCAAGATGACCGCGCCGGAAGCCCGCGTCATTCGCGGCGGCCATCAGGTCGCGATCCCGGCGCGCGAGCTTGTCCCCGGCGACGTGGTGTTGCTCGAAGCGGGCAACTATATCCCCGCCGACGTGCGCCTGCTGGAGACGGCCAACCTGCGCGTGGAGGAAGCCAGCCTGACCGGCGAATCGGTGCCGGTGCAGAAGAACGCCGGCCGGATCTACGAGGCAGACACATCGCTGGGCGACCGCAAGAACATGGCCTACAGCAGCACCGTCGCCGCCTACGGACGCGGGCGCGCCGCCGTGGTCAGCACCGGTATGCAGACGGAGATCGGCCACATCGCCGAGATGATCCAGTCGTATGACACCGAACCGACGCCGCTGCAACGCAAGCTGGACAAGCTGGGGCACACCCTGGGCATCGCGGCCCTCTCGGTGTGCGGCATCGTCTTCATCGTCGGCATCGTGCGCTACCTGTTGAATCCTACACCGGGCGTCACCCTGACCCAGGCTATCCTCGAACTCTTCATCGTCGCCGTCAGCCTGGCGATTGCCGCCGTCCCCGAGGGACTGCCCGCCGTGGTGACCATCTGTCTCGCGCTGGGGATGCAACGCATGATCGCCCGCAACGCCCTCTTGCGCCGTCTCCCCGCCGTCGAGGCGCTGGGTTCGGCCACGGCAATCTGCTCCGACAAGACCGGCACCCTGACCCAGAACGCCATGACCGTGACGCAGATGTGGGCCGATGAGACATTGATCAGCGTTACCGGTGACGGATACACGCCGGCGGGCGTCTTTACAGACGAAGATGAAGAAGTGGACGCCACGGCAATTCCGGGCGTCAACATCCTGCTCAGGGGATCGTTGCTCTGCAATGACGCTAACCTGGAATCGCTGGACGGCGCAGGCGGAGAGCGGACGTGGCGCATGGTGGGCGACCCGACCGAAGGCGCGTTGGTGGTGGCCGCCGCAAAGGCCGGTTACTGGCGCGAAGAAGTGGAACAAGATTTCCCCCGCGTGGCGGAAATCCCGTTCGATTCCGCCCGCAAGCGGATGACCACGATCCACGAACTGCCGCACTACCCCTACTCGACCAAAAGCGCAGAACTCGTGAGCGAGTTAGGGCAGGACAGCGCATATATCGCCTTCGTTAAGGGCGCGCCGGATGTCCTGCTGAACCTCTGCACTCGGATCTATCGCCGTGGCCGGATCGAGCCGCTGACCGATGTGGATCGGGCGCGCATTCTGGAAACCAATGCGGGGCTGGCCTCTAACGCCCTGCGGGTCTTGGCCGTCGCCGCGAAAGACCTGGCTGATCTGCCGGTCGTGGAAAGCCCGGATGACGGCGATTTGAGCGCCGATGGCCTCACATCGAATGAATTGGAACGCGACTTGGTCTTCATCGGCCTGACTGGGATGATTGATCCCGCCCGGCCGGAAGTCAAACCTGCCATCGCCCTGGCACGTCGCGCCGGCATCCGCACGGTGATGATCACCGGCGACTACCCGAATACTGCCATCGCCATCGCGCGCGAGATCGAGTTACTGCGTCCGGGCGGCCGGGTGTTGACCGGACAGGAAATAGATGACCTGGACGACGCCCAGTTCGCAAGCGTGATCGAAGATGTAGACGTTTATGCGCGTGTTTCGCCGCAGCACAAGGTGCGCATCGTCGAAACACTGCGCGCGCAAGGGCACATCGCTGCGATGACGGGCGACGGAGTGAACGATGCGCCGGCCCTCAAGCGCGCCGATATCGGCGTCGCGATGGGCATCACCGGCACCGATGTGACCAAAGAAACCGCCGCCATGGTGTTGACCGATGACAATTATGCGTCCATCGTGTCAGCCGTCGAAGAAGGCCGGATCATCTACGCGAACATCCGCAAGTTCGTGTTCTACCTGCTTTCCTGCAACGTGGGCGAAATCTTGATCGTCTTCCTCGCCACGTTGTTGGGCTGGCCGCTGCCATTGACGGCCATTCAGTTGTTGGTGCTTAACCTGCTGACGGACGGCGCGCCGGCGCTCGCGTTGGGGCTGGAAGAGGGCGAACCGGACATCATGCAGCGCCCGCCGCGCGATCCCGACGAACCGATGATCAACCGCGAAATGGTGATCGGCACGGCGATTCAGGCGGTTGCCATCACCGTAGCAACCTTGACGGCGTTCCGCATCGGCCTGGCAATGACCGGCGGGAGTCTGCCGCATGCGCAAACGATGGCCTTCACCACACTCTCGATTTCGGAATTGTTCCGGGCATACACGGCCCGTTCGGAGCGTTACAACATCTGGCAGATCGGCGTCCTTTCCAACAAGTTCATGCAGCTTGCCGTGCTATCATCGCTGGGCATCCTGCTGGCGATCATCTACGTCCCGTTCCTTGACCCCATCTTCGGCACGACGTTCATCACCGCGCAGGATTGGCTGATTATGTTGCCGCTGATCCTGCTGCCGTCCGTCGTAGCCGAGATTTACAAATTCATCATCCGCCGCCAGGATGGCGCTACGCCACAGATAGCTACGGTATGAAACAATATATACTATCCACGCAGGAGGTTGACCGATGGAATATATGAACCGCAGGGGACTCTATTTCGAGGAGTTCGAGATCGGCGCGGGGATTGCGACGCCCGGTCGCACGGTGACTGAAGCGGATATCGTCGCGTTTGCCGCCCTCAGCGGCGACTGGACGGCCATCCACTCGGACAGGGAATATGCCGCCGGGACGCCTTTCGGTGAGCGGATCGCGCACGGCCTGTTGGTTCTCTCCATCGCTTCCGGGCTGGCGGTGCGCCAGGGCTTCATCGAAGACACCATTATGGCATTCCGGTCGGTGGAATGGAAGTTCAGCCTGCCCGTTAAGATCGGCGACACGATCCACGTGCAGCTCGAAATCGCCGAAAAGCAGACGCTGCCCAGGCTGGGAGGCGGACAGGTGATCTTCAACGTCGAGGTTCTCAATCAGCAAGGCCAAACGGTGCAGCGCGGCGTCTGGTCCATGCTGGTCAAGTCACGCCCTGAGGTTTGAACTCTAACCGGAACCTGCGCGGCGCCCCTTCGTAGTGAAGGCTTCAGCCCGTATGGGGGCCCCCAAAGCCAGAAACCCGACAAAAGAAGGGTAAAGCAAGATTATGAGGAGTATTAAGTTATAAATTTTTTTGGGTTAGGGAAC
>JBBQRS010000024.1:0-47036 GCA_038214535.1 Anaerolineae bacterium | reverse complement strand
CGCGTCGCGTCGGGCGTGCTTAACCCCGGTCGGTATGCCCCACGCATCGCCGGCCTGATAGCCGATGTGCGGCGTGCCGTCATCCTCCAGCGCCAGCGAGGCATACTTGCCCGCGTCATTTTCACCGTCCACCATCTCGATGCGCCACTCGGCTCCTGACCAGACGGCGTATTTAAGGTCTTTCAGCGTCGCATCATAGTACGCGATCTGCGGTTTGCCGGCCGCGCCCAGCGCCAGCGACGCGTATTGCCCCACGTTTCCCGCCGCATCCACCTTTTCGATGACCCAGCCTGCCGCGTCCTCGTGCGCGTATTTCAGATCGCCATTCGTCGCGTCGTAGTAGCCGATGTGTGCGCGTCCATCGCCGTCCAGCGCGAGTGAGGCATACTGCCCGACATCGCCGGTCGCGTCCACTACTTCGAGCGTCCATGCGCCGCCCTGCCGCCGCGCCAGTTTTAGGTCGTGGTTCGTTACATCGTAGTACGCGATGGCCGGTTCTCCCGCCGCGTCCAGTGCTGAAGAAGTGTGCTGCCCCACGTCACCCGCCGTATCCACCGCCGTCGTAGCCCAGCCCGCGCCCTCTCGTTCCGCATATTTCAGATCGCCGTTGGTCGCATCGTAGTAGCTGATGTGCGGCGCGCCGCTCGCAGCATCCAACGCCAGCCCGGTGTACGCGCCGACATTGTCCCCGGTATCCACAACCTCAAGCACCCACCCCGCCGGTCGCCGCTCGGCATAACGCAGATCGCCTCCCGTCTGGTCGTAATAGCTGATATGCGGCCCCGCTTCTGCATCGGCGGCGATCGCGGCATACTGGCCCACGTCGGGCAGCCGATCCACCGGATCCTTGACCCACGTTCCGCCCGCCAGGTGCGCGTATTGCAGGGCGCGCGTCCCCCAACTCTGATAGATGATGTGCGGCGTATCCGTCGCATCCAACGCCATCGCGGTGTACCACACGCTGTTCTCCACCGTGCTGACATCCCACCCGCTCCCCGTCCGCACGGCGTAATGCAACGGGCTGGTGTTAATGCCGTCCACGTAGGCGATACGCGGCCGGCCAGCGTGGTCCACCGCGATAGATGTGAAGCCGCCCCACCAGTGCGCCGGCCCCACCACCTCGATGCTCCAGTCGCCGCCCGTCCCGCGACGCGCGTATTTGAGTTGCTCGCGCGATACGTCCAGGTAACTCACGTGCACGCGACCCTGGGTATCCAGCGCCAGCGAATTGAACTCGCCCAGCCATGGGTCGCCCTGATCAATTTTCTCGATTTCCCAGACGCCATTCTTCAACGTGGCGTACCTCAGGCGGGAGTTGCGGATCAGGCTAATGTCGTCAACGTTGAAATAGGCCACGTGCGGTGCATCGTTCGCATCGAGCGCCAGCGAGAAATAGAGTTCCGACCACCCACCCGCATCAATCATCTGGATTTGCCACCCGCCGGGGTCAAGCCGCGCGTATTTCAGCTTCCCATAGTTGCTGTACACTAGATGCGGGCGTCCCTGCCGATCCAACGCCAGAGTCGTCTCGAAGACGATGTTCTCGCCGGGTTTCGCCGTGTCCACCGTCTGCACATCCCACCCGTTCGCGGTTTTACGGGCATAGAGCAGCGCCATGTTGGCGGGGTCGAGATAGGCCAGGTGGGGCGCGCCGCTCGCGTCCAGGGCGATCGCGGCCGGCGCAAGATACCATTCGCGAATCGGCGAGGGCGGGTCGGCGATGATCTCGGTGTGCCATGCCGCGCCGTCATAGTAGGCGTAGTAAACGTGGTCCCTGACGTAAGCAACGTGTGGCCGCCCCTGGGCGTCGAGCCGCATGCTGCCGTCGCCCAACCCGTAGATCACCGGCGGGCAATCCACACACGTCTCACTCCACGAAACAACGCCCGTCCCGCCGGCCGGAGGGGCCTGCGCGCCCGCGCTCTCTCCGCCCGCCAGCAACATAAAGGCGAGTAGGAGAAATCCTACCCGCCTTGCGTTAAACCGTCTCAATCCCGTAACCGCAACCTTGAAGCCACACCACATCTTTACAATCCCCACAGCGCCCTGGAATTTGTCATGCCGCGAGCTATCTGCTGCCATCCAGCGGAACCTGCGGCCCCGGCTTCGCCAGCGTGTCGGCCAAGCCGCGCCATGCCAGCCACTCCTGCTCCTTGGGTCGCCATTCCGTCCAATCAATCTGCGCCAGCGCCTCATCCAGCGGCGTCACCACCACGCCGCGCTTCTCGATCCCGATCACCGAGGTGTTGGCCTGTCCTGCGGCGATGTTTTCCATGATCTGCCGCGCCGCCTCTGCGCCCAGTCGGCTGCCCTGTACCCGGTCGAACGCGCTGGGCACGCCTCCGCGCTGCAAGTGCCCGAGAATAGACTCGCGCACTTCGAAGGCCCCGCCCGCTTCTGCCGTCATGATCCGACGCACAAACTCCGTGTCGTAATAGAGGAACGCCTTCTCCGACATGATCACGATCCCCAGCTTCTTGCCCTTGCGGAACCCCTCGCGCAGCAACAGCATATCCTCTTGCAGCGTGTCAATCGTCGGGTTGTCCTCCGGCAAGATTTCCATCTCGGCGCCTGTCGCGATGCCCGACCCCAGCGCCAGATAACCACAGCGGCGCCCCATCACCTCGATGATGAACGCCCGGTGCGCCGCTCCCGCTGTATACTTGATTTTGTCCACTGCATCCATGATGTTGTTCAGCGCCGTGTCCGCGCCGATCGAGACTTCCGTCCCCGGTAGGTTGTTATCAATGGTTGCCGGCACGCAGATCATCGGGATGCGAAACTCGCGCTGCTGGTCGCGCGCAGCCTCTAACCTCGCCACCTGCTCGTAAGTGTCCAGCCCGCCGATCGCGATCAGCCCGCGGATGTCCCACTCCTTGATCGTCTTGGCGATTCCCGGCAGATCATCGGGCGTTACCTCGTGGCGAATCGCCCCCAGCTCACTGCCGCCCAGCCGGATCCATCCCTGCACGTCCATCCACCCCAGGTCGAGCACCGCGCCCTTGCGCAGCCCGTCGAACCCGTCGCGGATGCCGATCACGTCTTGGCCCTCGTTCATTGTCCAGCGCAGCGCCGTATGCACGATCGCGTTCATGCCGGGCGCATCCGGCCCGCCGGTGAGGATGGCAATGCGCCCCTTCTCGGTCACCTCCTGCTTCGGCGCGGAGCGGGTCAACACCTTGAGCAATTCCAACGAGTCGTTGAAGCTCTGTCCGCGTAAGGCGCGGGCTTCGTCGAAGCGCCCCATCTCGACCTCGGCGTTCACCGCCGCGCTCTTCGCCACCACTTCTTCCAGCGGCGTGGTGTGCGTCCGGTTGTTTGCCAGCCCCACCATCACCGGCGTATCGTCGTCACCCGCAATATAATCCACGGCCGCGCCGCCGAGCCACGATGACAGGATCCGATCGAACGCGCTGGGCGACCCCCCACGCTGGACGTGCCCCAGCACTGTCACCCGCGCTTCCGTGCCCAGCCGCCGCTCCAGAATATCCGCGACCGTCTGCGCGTGCAATGGCAACCCGTCGGGGTGGCGCGCCCCTTCCGCCAGGATCACAATGTCGTGCCGCCGGCCCGCCTCGCGGCCCCGCTTCAGCGACTCGGTCATCCGGAAGTGCCAGCCCATATCCAACTCTTCTTCGGGGATCAACACCCAGTCGGCGTTGGTCGCCATGGCCGACATCAACGCCAGATACCCACAGCGCCGCCCCATCACCTCTACCACGAACGTGCGCTGGTGCGAGTCCGCCGTCGAGGCCAACCGATCCACCGCCTCGACGATGGTGTTCAGCGCCGTATCCGCGCCGATGCTCATGTCCGTGCCGTACTGGTCGTTGTCAATCGAGCCGGGCAGCCCCACGATGCGAAACGGCCGGATGTTTTCCCCCGCCTCGGCCGGGACGCTGCCTTCTGCAACCAGCGCCTTCACGTGTTCTGCCCACTCGTGATGCAGCAACAACGCGCCTGTCAGCGAGCCGTCGCCGCCGATCACCACCAACCCTTCGACGCCTGCCATCACCAGGTTGCGCACCGCTTTCCGCCGGCCTTCCGCCTTACGAAACTCATCCGAGCGCGCCGTACCCAGCATCGTGCCGCCAAAATAGAGGATATTGCCGACGCTGCGCCAGTTGAGCTGTTGGAACCTTTCGCCGCCGTCAATCACGCCTTGCCAGCCATCGTGGATGCCGTAAACCTCGATCCCGCGATCGAGCGCGCAGCGCGTCACCGCACGCAAAGCCGCGTTCATGCCGGGCGAGTCGCCGCCGCTGGTGATAATGCCAATGCACTTGGGCGTCATGATAAACCTCCGTCAAAGCGGTGTCGGTCAATGGGGTTACGCGCAGTATAGCATTTTGGGAGAGGGCAATCAAGTGTGAGGAAGCCTCTGACCTGACAGGTTTCCCAAAACCTGTCAGGTCTACGCGGACGGCTATTGAAGAATTAGCGGCAAATAAAACCATCGTCCCGATGACGGCGCGATCTGTGTCGCTGTCGGCGACGCAGCCACGGTCGCCGTTTTAGTTGGCGTTACTTGCGTCGTTGCTGTTGGGGTCGGTGACGTGATGGCAGTCGCCGTTGGCGTCGTGGTCAATGCCTGCGGCGGGGTCAGCGTAGTCGTCGCGGTCGTGGTCACCGGACGGGTCGCGGGGGGCGTGACCGGCAACGGCTGGCCCGAGGCCATGAACCAGGGCGCGGCCGTCGCGTCCGTCGTAAAGAACGCCAGCAGCATGTTCGCCACCTTGCGCGCTCCGCTGGCCGAGGGATGCACGCAATCGCTCATCAAATCCCCGGCCAGCCAGGTCAACCCATCAGAGCGCGGGTTCTCGCCGTCGGCCCACAGATATGGCCCCCACGTCACGTAGGGGCGCGCCGGCATCTCGCCTTCTATATACTTCGTCACCAGCCCCTTCACGGCATATCCGGTCTCGAACGCGGCCGGCTCCGGGCTGGTCGCGTTCGGCACGAACGTATAGGCCCGCGTCCGGCTCGAAAGATAGACCACCTGCAAGTTCGGGAACTTATCCCTCAGATTGTCGGTCACCGTTTCCAGATCCGCTTGCAACTCTTGCCAGGGGTGCGTGCCGATGTACGTGTGTTTCATCCACACCACCTGTACCTGCTCCGGCGTCGCCTTCAGGTGCGCCAACCGGTCGTTGATCACCTGCCACGGTACGCCGTCGGGGTCCAGCCAGTTATCCACCGGCTGCCCCGACACTGCCCCCGAAATGACCTGCACCGATGGGTTGACGCCCGGCTGCGTCGGCAGGACATTCCGCTCGAAGTCCCGGAACTCGATCATTGTGTTTGACACGCCGATGGATAGCAGCACGACCTTCCCGTTCGGATCGGGCGCGCCCGCCGCGTCGCGCGGTGTGATCTGCCCGACTGCGGCCATCCCTGCCGCGGCGTGCGCGGGCGGGCGGTTGTTCGAGCCGTCCGGGTACAGCCCCTCGCCGTCCATCAGCGGCGTCGCCACCGGCACGAACGGCTCCGGGCACACGCCACCCGCCGCGGGCGGAGGCGCGGCCGCTCGCCCCACGTCGGGAAAAACGCTCAGCGCGACTACCATAACGATCATCGCGGCCATCACGTCGCTTCGGCGGTTTTTCATCAAAGGTCTCCCTTTACGTCAGTGACTGCGTACCGAGTTCCTTCCCCGGTCTGAGTTCCAACTCATACATCGTCATCTGCCGGTAGACGTGCATCCCCGCCCGCTCATACAGTCGCGTCGCGCCGGTCAGACTGTTGGCATCCACGCTCAATGTTACCACCGTCTTTCCACGCTCGCGCAACGCATGAAACGCGTGCAGCAACAACGCCATGCCCAGCCCCTGGCGTCGCCATTCGCGCACCACCCCCAGCGTTTCCATCACACCGATCGAGTCTTCATCGCCCAGTTGCGGCGCGCACAGCGCAATCCCCACAATTCGGTCGCCGTCCATCGCCAGGAACCAGAGGACGGGGTCGAAGTTGGGATCGTTTGCCACGAAATGCTCCCACTGTTCCCGCATTGCGTCCGCGTCCTTCTCCACGAACCCCCGATGATCGCGAAACGCCTCGCGATCCGCCGCCATCACCGCGCCCACGTCGGGCGCTTCACGGAACGTCCGCAAGACGATCCCTTCCGGCCAGATCGGTTCCGCCGGGGCCGCCTCCAGCCCGATGTTCATGATCAGGGAATAGTATCTCGGCGCGTAGCCTCTTGATTCAAACAGCCGGCGTGTCGGTTCGTGCGTGTCGAAAATCCACGCCTGCGCGGCCACGCGCACCCCATCGGGCACACGGGCAATGGCTTCGCGCGCCCGCATCTCGGCCCACGCCAGCAAATGCGTCCCCAGCCCGAGCCGCTGATGCGCCGCCGTCACGCCGCCCCATAGCGCCGGAGAGACGGGCGGTGCATCCGTATCGAGGACGGCAACGTAGCCGGCCAGTTTGCCCGCCGCCGTCTCCACCAGGTGCGTGGATCGTTCCACGTCAAACCCCGGCGCGTCGAACATCGCCCTCTTGCCTTCAGGCGTGAACTTGCGCGCCTGCAACAGCAGCTCCCAATAGCCGTTCATCAACTCGGCCACTGCCGCCGCATCCTCCAGCCGCCCCGCCCGCGCCCGATACCCCGCGCCCAACTCTGGCAAAGCCGCCAAATCCCTTCCCATTTTCCCCATCCCCTTGCTTACTTGTCTACCTGTCTCCTTGTTTCCTTGCCTACCGCCTCTTCAACAATGCTTCCTTCAGCGCCGTAAACTCCTCCCCGCGGAACGCCCCCAGCAGGAACAGCGCCGCCGTATACACCGCCGCGCCCGCGGGCAACGTCACGAAGAGCGGCGCGCCCGCCTGCGTCAGCCCCCACGTCACCGCCAGGTTACCCACCGTCGCCAGCGCCGGCAGCCCCAGCAGCCGGACCCACGGCATCGGCCCCACCCAGCGATGCACCGCGTACGCAAACGGGATGAACAGCGAAAGCTCCGTCGGGATCAACAGCGTCGCCGCTGCGAGGTAGCCGTAGCGCGGCACCAACAGCAGGTTCGCGGCCGTGGTGAACGTCACCGCGATCAGGAACGCCTTGGTCAGAAAGCGCTGCTGGTTCACGGCGATCAACACGTATTGCGTCACCGAGTTCACGAACCCGATCGGGATAGACCAGATCATGATGCGCAGCGCGATGGCCGAATCGGGCAGATAGGCCGAACCGCCCAGGATGCGGATCAACGGCGTTGCTGCGAATGTGAACGCAACTGCAATCGGCAGAGCAGTCATCAATAAAAGTTGCATCGCCAGCCGATAGGTGCGCGACAGCGAATCTGAGGTCCCGTCGGCGCCTTCCATCGTCGCCTTCGCGGCATACCGGCTCATCAACGGGAAGAGCGCCAACGTGAAATAACTCGGGATGACGTTCAGCCCGTCCAGATATTTCACGCCCGCCGAATAGATGCCCAGCGCGGCCGGGTTCGTCGCCCCGCGCAGCACAAACTGGCTGATCCGCCAGAAGATCGTCGCCAGCAGGTGATTGATCATCAGCGGCGCCGACTCGATCATCATGTAGCGTTGCAGCGAGCGATCCAGCTTCGGCGGTTCCTCGACCGGCGGCAGCACCTTGCGGCGCAGCAACACGTACAGCCAGATCATCTGCACCACGTTCATCACCAACGACACGCCCGCCAGCCCGACGAAGCCCCAGTTAAGCGGCGGCAGGATCACCAGCGCGCCCAGCCCCACCTTCGCCAGCGCCACTGCCGTGGAGGTGCTCGCCGGGTACTCCATCTTCTCGAACGCAATGAATACCGAGCTGATCGCGTCGGAGATGTTGGCGAACAGCAGCGCGAAGATGAACAGAGTGATGGCCTGCGCTTCCTGCTTCGTCAGCGCATCCAGCGCCACGCGATAGAACGCCGCAAACAGGAACATCAGCGGCAGACTCAGCGTCCACAGCCCGACCCGCAGCGCCACCATATTTCGTAGATAGCTGCGCGCCCGGCTGTGATCCAGCGCCACGTCGCGCGTGGTCAACGTGCCCATCCCGAACCGGGTGATGATCTCGAACACGCCGTAGAAGCCGATGGTGAACGCGTAGCTGCCTTCGCCCGCCGGGCTCAATATCCGCAACCTGAGCATCGCGAAGGCGAAGTCAATGCCCTTGTTCACCAGCGACATGCTCATCTGCACCGACGTGTTCTTGAACACCGTCGTGACTTCGCTGCTCTCGCCTTCCTTATCGCCGCGATACAGCTTGCCCCACGCCCACCAGCCGGCCAACAAGAACAGCGTCATCCCCGCCAGGAACCAGCCATACATCCCAATCAGCAAACTGCGCGGCGAGTAGACGAAGCGCACCGTCCACTGGCCCGCTTCGGGCAGATGCACCGCCCGGAACGCGCCATCGGCCCGATACACCGGCAGTTCCTTCTCGATGGCCTCGCCCGCCGCGTCCACCCCCTCGCCGTTCGAGCCAAACGGGCGGATATACGCCTTCCACCCGTCGAAATAGCTGTCCGTCAGCACCAGCCAGCCCTGGTCGCTGATGTCCACGTCCACGAACAGCTCACGGTTGGTGCGGTGGCTCAGGCGCGCCTCGCGCACCGATAGCGAACTTGCCGGGGGCAAATCCGCCGCCGCCAACCCTTCCACCACGACGGTCTCCGCCGGATCCACCCTTTGCAGCAGGTCGAGCGCCACGTTCTGCGAATCGGCGGCGGGCCGGCTCAACGCGACCACGGCTTCCGGCACGACGAACACGCGCGGCATCGCGTCGGCGTTCTCGTAGATCTTCACCTCGTCATCGTAGACCAGCGTGTAGCCCGCGTTCGGGATCGTCTGCGTGGTGACCACATAGCGCGTACCCAGCAGGTCGAGCAGGGGGTTATCCAGCGCGCCATAGTTGGGCTGATCGCCCAGCAGCGAATAGATCGGGCCGATCCGGTTATAGAGCAAATCCCACTGCGGCTGGATGCGCTCCATGTAGTTGACATAAGTCTTGAGGATGATCGAGTCGTACCCGCGCACGTCCTCGATGCCATAGTGCATCCCCGAGTTGGGATTCAGCAGCTTTTCGCCCGGCATGTCGAAGCTGGTCAGCCGCCACGGCTGCAACGGGTCTTCGTGTTCTTGCAACCACGTGACCACCGGCGGCGTGAACGCCAGCAGCTTCGGGTCGGTGGAGGCGTTGAAGTCGTGCCCGAACAGCCATAAATCCAGCACCAGCACCGCCACTGCCGCGATAGGGAAGGCCCAGCCCGCCCTCACCTTGACCCTCTCCCAGGGGGAGAGGGGAACGGAACCTCCCTCTCCCCCTGGGAGAGGGTCGGGGTGAGGGTCTGGGCTTTTACGTGCCCGTCGCGTCCCCAGCACCAGCACCCCGCCCGCCAGCAGCGCCATCAGCCCGAACCGTGCCAGCCCCACCGCCAGATAGCTCCACGCCATCGCGCCGTCGGCAAAGCCACGTTCTCGCGCCAGATCCGAGGCCGCCAGGATACGATCGCCGATGCCCACGAACGGCCCCGGCGCGACCACACTCGCCAGCACCACCCCCAGCGCCCCGCCTCCCGCAATAAGGGCCGCCCACCCCAGCCAGCGTCCGGCCAGGGTCGCGACGCTCACGGCCTCCCACGGATAACTCGCCGGTCGCGCCGGCGCGCCGGGTTGTGTGCGCATCCGCCGCCCTGCCAGCAGCCAGTCCAGCCCGAACCCAGCCAGCGCTGCCATGCTCAGCGTGTACGGGAACACCCAGCGGAACGCCGAATGCAGTTGGCTGTAACCGGGCAGCAGATAATAGAGCACGCCATATAGCGGTGTCCCGAAGGCGAATGCCAGCGACAGCACCGCCAGCAAGATCAACCCCGCCGGCGGGCTGAGCCAGATCGGTCGCCCGTCCCATGGTGTGACGGTGCGCTGAATCGGCTCGCCGGTTTCCGCTGCTGCGAGGATGCGGACCGAACGTGGACTCACGGCTCGCACCACGGTCGTGATAATCGCCACGCCCGCCAGCAACAGCGTCAGCAACCCCAGGTAGTTCCCGCCCTCAACATAGTTCTTGACGCCCCAATCAATCGTGTCCAGCGGCTGACCCAGCGCGTTCTGCGTCACCGGCACGATCGTGCGCGTCCAGATGTCGAAATAGCTGTGATGGGTGGGGTTCCCGAAGATGTCGGGCAGCACAAATGTGAGGATTTGCCGCGACGGCCAGGCCCAATCGCGGATCTGTTGCAGCGTGGCTGAACCCTCGCGGAAACTCTGCGATGCCAGTTCGTAAAAAGGCAGCAGTTGCAGTCCGCCCAGCCCCAGCCCCAGTACGATCATCACCGTCAGCCAGACGCCCAGCTTGACCGCCTGTCGCCAACTTCCCGTGCTGCGCCACAGCCCCAGCAGCCGCCAGAACGCCCAGTAGGCCGTCACCATCAGGCTGTAATACAGGATTTCGATGTGCCCGGCCAGCGTTTGCAGCCCAAGCAAAAGCGCGCCCGCGATGATATACGGCGTGGGTGAGAACGGTGCGTCGCCCTTTTCCTCCTGTTTGCGTACCACCATCTCCACCACGGCTAGAATCCACGGCAGCCAGGCCACCGCGGCGACGAACATGGTGAAGTTCACGCTGACGATCAGGAACCCGGAGAAGGTGTAGGCCACCGCGGCCAGCAGCGCCGCGGTCGGACGCTGGCGCAGCGCCCGCGCAAATAGATACATCCCCACGCCCGCCAGCCCCAGTTGAATCCAGGTGAAGACGCCGTAGGCGCGCCATAGCGGCATGATGTAGAACAGCACAGAAAGGGGATAGAGCGCAGAGTGTTGCCCTGCCGCCAGGAACGGCGACCCTGCAAATAGCCGCGGACTCCACAGGATGTCCGCCGGCTGCCCGGAGCGCAGCGCCTCTACAATCAGCGACTTCCAGCCATAATTCTCCAGGATCAGGTCGCTGATGAGGGGATTGTGTGGCGTGCCCACGCCGAGCTCGCCCGCGAAGTGCTTCCACGGCTCGAACGTGAAGAGGTTATCTACGGGTAGCAGCGTGCGATGGCCCAGCGCTTGCGAACCGAACCACAGCAGCGGTAACAGCAGCAGAATCAACAAAAGCCAAAGTTCAGGCTTACGCAGCGATCTCAAATGCTCGCCTTTGCCATTTCTTCCGGCGCGGATCAGACCGGCGAACCTTTTGCAGGGTCGGGCAACGGCATTGGCCGGGCGTTACGATGCCGCGCCAGGATGCGCAGCACATCCACAGCGCCCTGGATTTTCACGGGCACCGACATCTTCGACTTGCCGATCCGCCGATCCTCGAAATGGATGGGAATTTCTTTCACCTGATAGCCGAGCTTCTCCGTGAGATAGGCCATCTCGACCTGGAACGCGTAGCCGTTCGAATGCACGCGGTCAAGCCCGATGCCCAGCAGCGTATTGCGCCGCCAACACTTGAAGCCGGCGGTGATATCGCGCGTCTCCAACCCCAGAATGCCGCGCGACCACACCTCATTGGCCCACCAGCTCAGGAACCGCCGCCACCAGCTCCAGCGTTTATCCAACTCGCCCCCCGCGATGTAGCGTGACCCCACGATCACATCATACTTGCGGATTTCTTGCAGCATGTATGGGATGGCGCGTGGCGGATGCGAAAAGTCGGCATCCATCTGGATAATGTAATCCTCCCCCGCGTCCAGCGCCCATGCAAACCCATCCAGATAGGCGCGGCCCAGCCCCTCTTTGCCGGGGCGATGCCGCACCTCGACATCGCCGGAAAAGCGCCGCGCGAGATCGTCTGCAACCGCTCCCGTCCCGTCGGGCGAGTTGTCGTCAACCACCAACACCCGCAGGCCAGACACTTCCAATGCTCGCAGTTCGGCGATCAGTGTAGGAAGATTGTCGGCCTCATTATAGGTTGGGATGACAACGAGGACGCGGTTGCCGTCACCGGTGGATTCTTGGGATGGCATATGCACGCCCGATTCTATCATGCGCTCATCTAACGGTCAAAGCTTGCGCGCGTGAATGCGAGGATTGCAGATCTAAGTCGTTTGCATCATCGGGCTTGAGTTTTTGATCTGCCTCCATGATGGTTGCCATTCGCGCCGTCTCGCGCTATAATTTGAAACATCGAACTGGCCCGGCAACGAGAAACCTTAATGAACTCCGATGCATCTCCACAGGGTGTGGACATTCTCTACATCGGTCGTAACGATACTTTCTACGACGCGGTTTGGCGCGAGTTGCAGCGCGAGGGCTACGTTGTGGCCTTCGCGCGCACCCAGATTCTCGGCATCCAGTTGGCGCGCAAGCATGAGCCGCGCATCATCGTCATTAACGTCGCTAACAGCCAGTTTTCCGGCGAAAGCCTGTGCCGGACGCTCGGCAAACGGCTGCCCGGCGCGCAACGCCTGGTCATCGTGGAGCGAGGGATGGGCGACGCGCTCGATTGCGAGCACCGCCTGCTGCGTCCCTTCACCCCACGCAAGTTTCATCAATCGCTCCTGCGCCTGCTCCAGGATGCCTCACCTAACGTCCTCATGTGCGGTGAACTGCGCCTCGATTTGATCGCGCGTACCGTTTCCGGCCCCAACGGCTCCTATCACCTGACGCCCAGAGAGTGCGCCCTGCTCGGGTTCTTGATGCACCGGCCCAACCAGGTCATCGCCCGCAAAGACCTGATGCAGCGCGTCTGGAACACCGATTACGTGGTGGATACGCGTACCCTCGATGTGCATATGCGCTGGCTGCGCGAGAAGATCGAGCCGGACCCCATGCACCCGGCCTGGCTCGTTACCCGCCGCGGCGTCGGCTATGTCCTCGTCGCCGAAAGCAACCTTCCCGACGACAATCCCCCCGACGCATAGTCTTACACCTGTCATGCTGCTGAACGGCGTAAAGTATCTAGCTGCGCCCTGTCATGCTGAACGGAGTTAAGCATCTCATTCCCTTAAAATCAAAATCGGCGTCGTTGAGACGCCGACTCGATCGAGCAAAGTCGAAGAAAGCTCAGACCTGTGCGGCCTTCGCCTTATTCAGGGCTTGCGTCAGGCGTGACTTGCGCCGCGCCGCGCTGTTCTTATGGATGACGCCCTTCTGGGCTGCCTTATCCAGCGAACTCACCGCAGCCTGGAGCGCCAATTCCGCCTCCGGCAGCTTGCCGGCAATCAGGAGCGAGCGCATACGGCGCACAGAAGTTCGCGTGCTGGTGCGCACACGACCGCGATACACGCGCTTGCGCGCATCCCGGCGCTGCGCCTTAAGGGCAGATGGATTTCGTTTCAGGTTCGGCAACTCACAGCCTCCGTTTCATACTTCGTGATAATGCAACTAACAACGAATCAACATTTTATCGCAGTCCGCACATCTTGTCCAATTTGAGGGTCGGGAATTCTAAGTCTGCTCGCATTTTGATCATGTACTATGGAAAACACGGAACACACTGAAAAGACAAAGACAGATTTATTCCGTGGGTTCCGTGTATTTCGTGGTGACAGCTAAATCCGCGTTCATCCGCGCTCGTCCGCGTCCCATTTTCAGGTTAGATTCTCAGGGCGTCACCCGTTTCAGCGTTGTCCGGGCAATGTCCTCCATCGCGCTCTGGATATAGGTCGCGAACAACCACGCCGACGAAACCCCGAACAACGTCCCGGTGATCAACCGCAAAATATAGTTGCTCTCGCGCAGCCCCACCAGTTGTGACAGCCCGTCCACTGCAATCGGCACGACCGTCAGCCCGTACACCCAGAACGGCATCCGCGGGAAGCGCTTGCCGCGCCCGCTCAACCACTTATCTATCAGCGCATAGCTCACCAGCCCCAGCAGCAACCCGCCGTAAATCCCCACGTCGCGCTCGCAAATTGCGGTCTTATAACCCAACTCCGTGTTTCCGCGGAACCGCAGCATCATCCGTTGAAACGTATCCAGCCCCGTCGGGATCGCCCCCGCCGCCTCCAGTTGATCCACGCTGTAAATGTGCTGGTGTCCGAAGAAGAAGATCGAGCGATCCGGCAACTGATGGCAGGTCGGGCTATAGATCGTGTAGATCAGCCGCGCCGGGCCTTCCCATCCCGCCGCTATGAACACCGGCGCGAGGAGGGGAATCCCCATGAAGAGAAATATCACCACACAGGCCAGCGCCAGCCAGTGGCGGGCAATGCCAATCGCCAGCCGGTCAATGCTCGACGCCACGCGATCCATCCCCCCGCCCCCCGGCGGTCTCACCGTGACCGGTCCTTGCGTCATCGGCTCGTACTCACACGCGCACCGGGGCAGAGCCGCCGTCGGCCACCACCGTGCCGCTCAGATAGCCGATGTATGCCGGAATCAGCGGCAACACGCACGGCGACAGGAACGACAACAGCCCCGCCGCAAACGCGATCGGAATCGTGACCGCCGTCGAAAGCCCCCCGCTCCCCAGTTCGAGGCTCGCCAGCCCCGTGCCAAACTGTGAGACAAACGTGTTGGAAATCAGCGCCATCCGATCCATGAACAGCAACACGCCGACGATGATCAGGAACGCGCCCGTCACTTTAGAAACGATCCCCAGGTGCCGGTTCATCCCTTTCAGATAGGGGGTGATCCAGTTGAACATCAGCCCGGTGATCAGGAACGGGATGCCCAGCCCCGCCGAATAAACGGCCAGCAGCAGCGCCCCCTGCGCCACCGTTTGCGTGTCGCTCGCCAGGAAGTAGATCGCCGCCAGCACCGGCCCCACGCACGGAATCCACCCCGCCGAGAAGAAGACCCCCATCAGGAACGACGAGAAGTAGCTGACGCTGCGTTGCGGGTTCACCTGCACCCGCCCCTCCGTGTACATCAGCCGGCTCATGGTGTCCGTGAACCAGATGAAGGCCCGGCCCGGCAGCGTGTCATCCCAGCCCTTGCGCCGCAGCCCATCGGCAATCCAGCCGAACAGCCCGATCACCTGTAACCCGAACAGGATCAGCATCAGGCCGCCCAGTTTCACGAACGTCGGCAGATACTGGTTCAGCGCATAGCCAAAGAACGCGACCGACGCGCCCAGGATGACGAACACCGTACTGAAACCCAGCACAAACGCCACCGAGTGGGAGAACGTTTGCCACCGGTTTGCCGCAATCATCTACGTGCTCCTTGCAGGAAAGTTCGGAATATACGCCCAAACTTCCCGTATCGCGCCTTAGTGTCCCATGTCCTCACGCGCGGTCTCTTGCAGCACCGCGATGTCGCTTTCGAGTTGACGCTCGCGCCGCATCATCATGAACACGAACGCGAACACCGCCAGCCAGATCACCATATACGCCGCAATCATAAATGCCATCTCGTCCTCCCATCATCCGCTATTAACGATAACTAATCTGTCATCACGCGTACGCGGCCCGTTCTTTCAACTCGTCTACATCTTCCTGCATCCGCTCCAGCCGCACCCGGTGTGCCAGCAGTGTCACGTAGAGCAGCGTGAAGGCGATGATGCCGAAGAAGAATGCAGGGCGCATCCCGGCCGAAAGCCCGAAGTTGTTCGCATCCATCAGCACCGGGTGAATGGTGCGCCACCAGCGAATGGACATAAACGTGATAGGCACGCTGAGGAAGGCGAAGATGCCAAACACCGCCGCGAAGCGCGCTCGCCGCGCCGGGTCGTCCATTGCGCTGCGTAACATGAAGTAACCCACATAGAGCAGGAACATCACCGTATACGTGGTCAGGCGCGGATCCCACGTCCACCACACGTTCCACGCCGGCTTGGCCCAGATCGCCCCGCTTGCCATCGCGGCCAGCGTGAAGGTGATGCCCAACTCCGCCGACGAAACCGCCAGGTTATCCCATTTGCGCTTGCTCGTGATGAGATACCCAATGCTGCCCACCATTGTCACCATGAAGGCGACCATGCTGATCCACGCGCTCGGCACGTGGAAATAGATGATGCGCTGCGCGTAGGTCTCGTTGACTGTCAGCCCGGCCGCGGGCGGCGCGCCCACCAGCGCCAGCCACGTCGCTGTCAGCATCGCAACCGCCGTAATCGCCGTCAGAATCCACAGTCCTGTATGAGATCGAGTCATCACATACCTCCCCTCAACACGATTTGTTTATTCCCACCGACCCCGTAGTCTAGCCCATTGTGGGCGTCTGACGGGCACAAGGCCCTAAACTACGCGACTCTATTCTTCAACCACATACCCAAACGTTAAAAATGCCACCACCGTGAAACCGATGTCGTAAATCAGAATCAAGCGCAGCCAGTTGCTCACGCTGCCCAGCGTCTCGCCGTCCAGCAGCGCGCCCGTCATCTTCACGCCCGCCAGCAATACCGGCACCACCACCGGGAAGAGCAGGATCGGCAACAGCACCTCGCGCGCCCGGGTGTTCACCGCCATCGCCGAGAAAACCGTGCCCACCGCCGCAAACCCATACGTCCCCAGCAGCAGCACCAACACGTGTTGCCAGCGCAGCAACGGCTGGTTGAACAGGATCGTCACCAGCGGCAACAGCATCAACTCCATCACCAGCATGAAGAGCAGGTTGCCGAACATCTTGCCGAAGTAAATCGCCGAGCGATCCACCGGCGCCAGCAGCAACCCCGCCAGGCTGCCCTTGTCCTGCTCGATCACGAACGAGCGGTTCAGCCCCAGCGTCCCCGCAAACGTGATCGCCACCCACAGGATGCCCGGCGTCACCATCGCCATAAAGGGCACCCGCAGTTCGAACGCGAAATCGAAGATGATCACCGACAGCAGCGCGAACACGAACATGCTGCTGAAGATATCCTTCGTCCGCAGTTCGGCCCGCACGTCCTTCCGCACGATGGCCCACACCGACCGCCAGTAGCTCATCGGCTGCCGCCGGCGTGCTGGTCATAGAGCGCCCGCAGCATCTCCGGGTTCAACTCCTGCGTCATGCCCTCATACGTGATGCGCCCGTTCGCCAGGATCACCACCCGGTCGGCCACCGACAGCCCGCGCTCAAGATGATGCGTCACGGTGATGATGGTGCGCTTGCGCGCCGCTTCCCCGTCCGCGTTCACCTGCGGCTCGCGCCCGCTCAACTCCGACAGCAACCGGTGCAACATCTCCGCCGCCTGCGGGTCCAGCCCGGTGTCCGGCTCGTCCAGCAACAAGATCTCCGGGTCGTGCAGCAAGGCCCGCGCAATCGCCAGCCGTTGCACCATCCCGCGCGAGAAGTTGCGCACCAGGTCTTTCCGGCGGCTCATCAGCCCCACCCGTTCCAGCATCTCCGCGATGCGTTCGTCCGGCGCGGTCATGCCATAAAGCTGCCCGAAGAACTGAAGGTTCTCCTCCGCCGTCAGGCTGTCATAGAGCAACGGCGCGTGCGACACCACACCCAGATATTTGCGAATCCCGTCGGCGTGCGTCTGCAGGTCCAGCCCGCCGATCTGCACCACGCCCCCCGTCGGGCGGCTCAGCGCGCACAGGATGCGGATCAGCGTGGACTTGCCCGCGCCGTTCGGCCCGAAGATCACCAGCGACTCGCCTGGCAGCACGGTCAGGTTCACCCCGCGCAATGCCACCTTGCTGCCGAATGCCTTGGTCAGGCCCCGCAGCGCGATCATCGGCGTTTCGCCGCTTTCGGTCCGAATCGGCGCCGCGGCAGGCGTGGTCATTCCGCGCGGGCGTCCCCGGCGCGCAACTCACGGTCGAGCATCTGCGCCTTCAACTCCAACCGTTGGTCGCGATACGCCGACTCGCTGATTTCGCCCGCGTCATAGGCCAGCGTCAGCCGCGCCAGCGCATCCGCCAGGTCTTCGCGGTCCGCCGGGAGGTTCGCCGTCGCGCGCGCGGGTCGGCGCAGCAGCGGCCACGCCGCCAGCAGCGCCGCAATCGCGCCGCCTGCGCCCACCAGCACGAAGAGCAACATGCGATCCATGCCGCCGCTGTTCCCGCCCTCCATCGCCCCTGTTGAGGCCGCGCCGGCCCTGGGCAGGTTCGACATCTCCACCGTGATCGGCTGGTTCGCCGCCACGTTCAAGGCCGACAGGTTGAAGAAGCTGCCCATTTCCGTGGTGCGCCGCCCCTCGTCGGTCATGTTCGGGCTCGACACCTTCTGCCCCTGGTCGGTCGCCAGCACGTTGACTGCCGCCGCCGGATAGGGCAGGCTGCGCGTCAGCGTCAGCTTATCCCCCTCGTAGGGCAGGGCATAACGGAACAGCACCTGGCGCACCTGCTCGCCCGGCGCCAGCGGCAACCGATCCACAAAACCGTCCGCCGTCCGCACGTAGCGTTGATCGTCGCCCAGCGTCCCGTTGTCAATCGCCAGCTCTTCCGCGCCCGCCGGCAGTGTGAACTTCAACACGCCTCCGCCGTCGCCGATATATGCCTTGTCCCCGTCCTGGCTCAGCACGATCAACTCGGCGATCAGCGCCCGCCCCGGCTCCAGATCTATGATGTAATGCACCCGGTCGGCGCGCACGCCGCTTGCGTCCGTCGTCGTCTCATAGACCGAGATCGGCAGGCTCGCCGTGGTCGCGCCATCGGCGAACGTCCCCAGGTCCGAGCTGTAAGGCAACTGCCCCTCCGGGTATTCCACCCGCGCCACGTAGACCGCGTTCGGGTCCGTGGAAAGCCCCTCGAACCGATAGAACCCGGTCACATCGGTCGCGGTCACCTTCTCCTCGATCAGGTCGGCCCCGTCGAACACCCCCAGCGTCACCGAGAGATTCTCCACCGGCGCGTCCGTGGTCACGTTGATCACCGTGCCGGTGATCACGCCTTGCCCCGGCGCCAGCGGCGCGCGGAACATCGGCGCCACCGACAGGCTGCGCACGTACTCCAGCGCGGCGGCGCGTTCGGCGTCGCTCAGCGTATCGCCGAACGCCGGCATCGCGTCGCGCCCCGCGGCAACCACCTGCGCCCAGGCAGCCTGGCTCACCTTCGATGTCGCGGCGAAGTCGGTGAAGTCAATCATCCCCGGCGCACCGTTGCCCTTGCCGTCCGGCCCGTGGCACGTCGCGCAGCTCTGGTCATACACCGCCTTGCCCATCTCCACCTGCGCGCGCGAGGTGTGAAGCGACCATGCATAGGCGACCGTGTCCCAGATTTCCTGGTCGCTCAGGCGGTTGCTCCACGGCGGCATCATCCGCTCCATCCGCCCGTTTTTGGTCACGTCGAACCAGTCCGTGGACGCGAGGTCCTTGACGGCCTCCGGGTCGGAGAACGCGGTCGGTGGGAAGTTCAGCCCCGACGCGGACGGCCCATCGCCGCCGCCGGTTTCGCCGTGGCAGGGCGCGCAGTTTTGAGCGAAGCTCTCGCGGCCCGCCTGCGGGTTTGGCGTCTGGGGTGGGGTGTCCTGTGGGTGGGGAGCGGCCAGGACAACCATCGGAATAAGGACGAATAAGACTGCCTCAATCAGGGCAGGCAGCAACACATTCCTATTGAAGCGCATTCGCCTCCTGTAACCGGCTGGTAATATCTGCTTTGGCGCACCGGGGACACGGGGCAAAAGCGAAGCAGCCGCCCGCCCAGCGGGCGACCGGCTGCATTATATCACGGTCTGTGATTCAGCGACAAGCAACCGAGGTCACTTTACCGCTTCGACCTTAATCTCTTCGTATTCCTCATAGCGCGACGGGCACTTGAGCAGCAGGTTGTTCGCTTCAACCACGCCGTTCGGCCCCATCGAGCCTTCCACAATCGCGCTCGAACCTTCGCGCGTCATCTGATCGGGCTGCACCCCGTGGAAATGGATCGGGATCACCTTGCTGGCGTCGGCCGGGTCGGAGATCATGAAGTCCAGGCTGAGCGTCGGCGCGTCGTATTTGATGCTCTCCGTCACCACGTTCCCGCTCACCCGCAGGTTCTTGTTCACCAGCATCGCCTGCTGATCCAGCACCTCGCCCACCTCGCGGTAATACGCTCCCGCACTCGAAATGGACGACGCGATCAGGTACGTAATCAGCCCGGCGATAATCAACCCGCCGATGATGAACTTGATCTTCTTATTCGTCTGATTCGTTACAGCAGCGTCACGTAAAATCGTCGAAGAAGTCTCAGTCATTCGTCCTCCGGAAATATATCCCTCTCCACATCTAACCTCGCGGGAGTATACCATTACTCCCGCCCCCTGTCAACGACTTTGGTCACACAACGCGCCTGGTTGGAACGCCCCGATTCATTCAGCAAGGATATGAGGAGGTAGATTTACTCTTGCACTTTAGCCGTTGGTCATCCTGACGTGTTCAGGACGTGTCTGTTAGTTCTGACCTTTTTGTTTTTCCTGAACGAAACCGATGAACTCCTCTACCGTCCATATCTGTGCACGTTGTTTGTCGGTGTAAGGTTCATGAAATCGTTCAGGCAATACCACGGTCACTCTTTGAGTCTGCATTTCATTGATTTGGTCTACAGAAAGCGCTTGATCGAGGGTGCAGAGATGCTTATTCGGGATTCTCTCGGCTTCACTTAGAATCTGTCTCCATCTTTCCTTGAGCGTGGATTTTGCTCCTAGCATTGTGAGAAGTCGCTCATCGTAAGCTGGATCGTGATATTCTTTTTCTCCCGGAAACAGGAAATCGGGAGTGTTCTTTCCTTCTGTTCTCGCTTGCGATGCGTAAGTAATGTTCCGTCTGGTAAATAACTCCGCCAGGTGATTTTGAAGTGCATACCCCATACGTGACTTTCTGCGGTTTTGTACTGAAAGAGAATAGCTCATGAAATCATCTACACTCTCGAAACCTTGCGATATTCTTTCTTCAACAATCACGTGTTCAATCATTCTGAACAATCGTTCTTCTCGCTCCAGCCAGGCGAGCAGGGTTTCATCACCATTCATAATATCTACTTCAACGAGTGAGTGCGCTAACGCAGCCATTCTTTTTGTGGCAGGGAAATCTCGTCCCTCTTGCCTGGCATCCAGAAGTTCTTGTTGTGCTACATCCTCATCGCCTGGAATAAATGGCGCTTCAAAAGCGATTCCCAGTTCTTCGAGTATTTGCTGTCTGGCGAACTCAAGTTCCTCCAGCTTCAGATCGCCGGACGTGAGAACTTGTAGTCGTTGTTGTGCTTCCTTGATTTCGAAGAGAGACTCGGCTGCTCGTAACAAAGCTGAATTTGCCTGAAAAATAAGGCCATGAATGTCGTTAGTATTTGTCCGAAGAAGAATGAGAACATCATCCGGCTCGGCATAATTCAGGAAGATTCCGGTGTAATACATGCGCCATTCGCTGCGCCCGGTGCGTGCGTAACTCTTCTCGCGTGCATCGTAAAACGTGTATTGCCCGTTATCCTGTAATGTCTCTTTATCATCAGCGAAGTAATGCCAGGCGATATTGCCTTCAACTCTCTCAGATGTGTCGAAAAACTCTCGCAGGGCTGTAACACCGTCAATTTCGTGTTGGTTTGATCCACCATCAGGCAGATCAACCTGTGCCAGCTTCTTATATGCTACAGCAGCCAAAACGGAGTTTAGATTCATTCGTGATTCTCCTGCAACAAGCGTTTACCAAAAGCGCACAGAGAAGACCCTACTGGACATTGGATGCATTCGGGCGATTTCGTACAAATCAGCATCGTAAAGTCTAGTACTGCGTAATTGTACTCTTTCCAGTTTTGTCGGGGTGTGAGGCTGTTTGCTGCCTCGAGAAGCCATTTTTCCCTGCGAGTTTCGCCGTCTATCGGTTGATCCAGAAGGCGACCAATAAATCTGACGACATTGGCGTCCACGATAGTCATGCGTTTTTGACCGTGAAAACTCAGCCAGGCCGCTGCAGCATAAGGGCCGACACCAGGGAGACTTTTGAGCTCCTCCAATGTCGTCGGCACAATTCCCTCTCGCTTTGCCAGTTCCTGTCCCAGTTGGAGCAGGAGGGGCGCCCTCCACCGTAGACCAAGAGAATAAATAGCTGCATTTACGTCTTCAATTGAGGACTGACCTAGAGCATCCGGTGTGGGGAATTGTCGAACGAACTGCTCATACACAGGTACGACATTTTTGGCTCTTGTACGTTGTAGAAGAACCTCTGCTATAAGGCCATGCCACAGTTGATCCGGGTTTCGCCAGGGATAGTATTGGAAATTATCTTTTCCCCACTGGATCAGTATTCGGCTGATCTTTCCAGGAGCTTGTATTGTCCTGCCGGGGTCGTGCGATTCTGTAGACATTGCACAAGTTCTTTAGCCACGCGCTCGACTACGGGCACAACTACTGAATTTCCAAACTGTTTATAGGCTCTGGTATCACTGCACACGATCTTGTAGGATTCAGGGAAACCCATGAGTCGTGCACATTCACGAGGAGTAAGCCGCCGGGGGTTTTGACCCGACTGCGGAATGAGAATCTCCGATCCATCTTTATAATAGCGTGCGCTCAATGTACGCGTCACGCCTTCAAAATCCGCAAGCCCGTATCCAAAACCGTTTCCCTTGGCGCGGTGTTTCTCGGCGTAATTCTGGAGATAAGTCCAGAGATTATCTGTCAACGTGTACTTTGCAGGGACTGTATCTTCCAGAATATCACTCAATTTTGGCTGAAGATCGGGTAACTTTGGAAATTCAAACACAGTTGGCTCTCTGAAGCCAACGATGTATATCCTTTCGCGGTGCTGAGGAACAACGGTCCGGGCATCAAGTACTTTGAAGTAAACGTGATACCCCAGTTCGTTAATAAGCGTTTGCTTGATAACGCGAAAAGTTTTGCCTTTGTCGTGACTTGTAAGATTCTTGACGTTTTCAAGAAGAAAGGCCCTGGGTCGCTTCGCATCAATGATTCGTGCAACGTTGAAAAACAATGTGCCCTGTGTGGCGTGTTCAAATCCATGACTATTACCCAGAGCATTGTGTTTGCTCACACCGGCAATGCTAAACGGTTGACAGGGAAAGCCCGCGGCTAGAATATCATGATCGGGGATTTCATGTACATCAATTTCCCTGATATCACCGGCCGGTGTTTCTCCAAAATTCGCCTCGTAGGTTTTCTGTGCCATATCATCCCACTCGGATGAAAAAACACACTCGCCTCCAGCGCGTTCGAACGCGAGTCGAATCCCACCGATCCCGGCGAAGAGATCAATGAAAGTAAACTTTTCTAATACGGCTGTATCGGTCATTAATCCGTTCATACTTCCATTTTAGCACATTTGGGCGAGTCCGTCATCTGTAAAAAAGCAGTTGAGTCACCACTGCGAAAGTCAAATATCACTATCCGCTGTTTGACCGTACTGAACGGCCTGTTGGCTTTCGAAGCTGTCAACCTCAATCGCCCAGGGTGAGTCCTGAACCGGCCACACAAGTTCTTCGAGCGAGCCATCTCTATGGAACTGCCACTCGGTGTCGTTCCAACGCCAGACCACCGCATAGTGAGTCACATTCGGGTACTTGGCCTGGTGTTCCATCAGGGTATTGCCAGCACCCTTGCGCAGGCGTGGGAACACATGTTTCTGAAAGGCTTCTTCGGTTAGCGGCCGTATCTCCATCTTGTTTCCGAAGGCCTGACCGCCTTCCGCCTTCCGCATCCACTGAAAACGTCTAATCTCGTCTTCCATGTTCTTGATCTTCTCTACTCTCCCAACGCGAGCGTGCAATTCCTGCCCCGATTATACCTTCCGCGCGGTGACCCGGCAAGACCTCCCCTTCGCGTTCTTTCGCGTCTTTCGTGGTCCAAACCCCGCACCCCCACGCGCGTTGACAGATTCCCCCATCCATCATATCATTACCCGTATAGTATCAAAAGTTACATAAAATCCCGATAGGAGGTGTCACGTGATGCGTTCAATTAGCGTCGCGTTGCTGGCCGTGTTACTCGTGGCTGCGTGCGCCGCGCGTGTGCCCGTCGCGGCCCCTGCCGATGCCGCCGGCGCGGTCACCGTCTACAAGTCGCCCACCTGAGGCTGCTGTGGCGACTGGAGCGACTACATGGCGGCAAACGGGTTTACCGTGGTCATCGAAGACGTCAAGGACGTGGCGTCCATCCGTAACCGCTACCCCGTGCCTGTCGAACTCCAGGGCTGCCACACGGCCATCGTGGATGGCTACATCATCGAGGGACACGTCCCGGCTAAGGATATCCGCCGGTTGCTCGCCGAGCGCCCGGCTATCGCGGGTCTCGCCGTGCCCGGTATGCCCGCCGGCTCCCCCGGCATGGATATCGAAGGCGAACCAACCCAACCGTACGAAGTAATCGCCTTCGACAAGAACGGCAAGACGGAAGTCTACGCCAGCTACAAATAATCGCGCACAGGGCCGGGGAGATGATTCCCGGCCCTGTGCCTTCTTCGCCAGTCAAATATTATTCGTGCAATTCGCGTAATTCGGTGCTAAACGCCCCCCAGCTTTATCCCCCGCAGCCGCAGCGAGTTCGTCACCACGAAGATCGAGGAGAACGCCATCGCCCCCGCGGCCAGCCACGGCGCGTTGTGCAGCAGCCCCGCCACGGCCACCGGGATCAGCAGCACATTATAGAAGAACGCCCAGAACAAATTCTGCCGGATCGTCTTCATCGTCCCCCGGCTCAGCGCGATCGCCTTTGCTACGCCGTTCAGCTCGCCGCTCATCAGCGTGACCCCCGCCGTCGCCATCGCCACGTCCGCGCCCGTCCCGATTGCCATCCCTACATCGGCCTGCGCCAGCGCCGGCGCATCGTTCACCCCATCCCCCACCATCGCGACGACAGCCGATGGCGGATCGCCATCCGCCATCGGCGATTTGCCATCTGCCACCTGCCATTCGCCACCCGCCATTTGCCGTTCGCCGCTCTGTATCGCCCTGACCACCGCCGCCTTATCGCCGGGCAGCACCTCCGCGATCACGTCCGTGATGCCGACTTGCGCCGCAATCGCTTCCGCCGTCCGCTGATTGTCACCCGTCAGCATCACCACCCGCAGCCCCTGCGCCTGCAATGCCGCAATCGCCGCCGCCGAGCTTTCCTTCACCGTGTCCGCCACGCCGATTACCCCGGCGATCTGCCCGTCCACCGCCACCAGCATCGCCGTCTTGCCTTCGCCCTGGAGCCGCGCCACCACCTGTAGGGGCGAGGCGTTCCCCGGCGAGACAACCTCAACCCCTGGCTTTGCATCCAAGGACAAACCGTTGCCGTCCACGATAGCCCGTGGGAACGCCTCGCCTGCCGGCTGCGATGCCCCATTCCCGTTACTTCCCGCCGCATGCCACGCATCCGTTGCCACACCTTCATTTGACATAAGACGCGTCGTCCCAACGACCACATGATGCTCGGCCACCTCCGCGCGGATGCCTTGCCCGGCCACCGCCTCGAACGCCTCCGGCTTGCTCAGCGTGATCCCGGCATCTTCCGCGGCTCTCACAATCGCCTGCCCCAGCGGATGCTCCGACCCGCGTTCCGCGGCCGCGGCGAGACCCAGCAGGGCGGGGGTGGTTGTGATAATATCTGTGACCGCCGGCTTCCCCTGCGTGATCGTCCCCGTTTTATCCAGCACGATAACTTTGACCTGCTCCGTGCGCTCCAGCGCCTCCGAACTGCGGAACAGGATGCCGTTTTGCGCCGCGCGGCCCGTCCCCGCCATGATCGCCGTCGGCGTCGCCAGCCCCAGCGCGCACGGGCACGCGATCACCAGCACCGCCACCATGTTCACCATCGCCAGCGTGAAGCCGGCCTTCGCCACGAAGAACCAGAAGAGGAAGGTCAGGACGGCGATGCTGATCACCACCGGCACGAAGATGCCCGACACGCGATCCGCCAGCGCCTGGATCGGCGCCTTGCTGCCCTGCGCCTCCTCCACCAGCCGGATGATCTGCGCCAGCGCGCTGTCCGCGCCCACCTTCGTCGCTTGGATCGTCAACATCCCCGACGCGTTGATCGTCGCGCCGATCACCTCATCGCCCGGGCGCTTGTCCACCGGCAGGCTCTCGCCCGTCAGCATGGATTCATCCACCGACGACCGGCCGTCCATCACCACGCCATCCACCGCGATCTTCTCGCCGGGCCGCACGATCAGCGTATCGCCCAGCCGCACGTCCTCCACCGGCACGTCCGTTTCGACCCCGTTGCGCACCACCCGCGCGGTCTTCGGCTGCAACCCGATCAGCGCCTTGATGGCCGAGCTGGTGCGCCCCTTCGCGACCGCCTCCAGATACTTGCCCACCAGGATCAGCGTAATAATCAGCGCCGAGGTCTCAAAGAAGGTCATGTAGCCCAGCGTCGGGAAGAGCAGCACCGCCACGCTGTAGAAATACGCCGCCGATGACCCCAGCGCGATCAGCACGTCCATATTTGTGCTGCCGTTCTTCAGCGCCTTATACGCGCCCACGTAATACTGCTTGCCCACGTAGAACTGCACTGGCGTCGCCAGCGCAAACAGCACCCAGTTGACCCACGCCGCGTGCGGCACGAGCCCCAGCGTCATCCCCATGCTCAGCAGGAAGATCGGCACGGTCAACGTCACGCCGATTTGCAGCAGCCGGCGCTGTTTGGCGACCTCCGCCTCGCGCGCCTCCGCTTCGACATCGCGCCGCGTCGCGCCCGCACTCGCGCCGTCGGCTTCAATCACCCCGTATCCGATATCTTCGATTTTCTTCTTGAAGTCCGCGTAACCCGCAATCGTGGGGATAAATTCGATGCTTGCGCGCTCGGTCGCCAGGTTGACGGTCGCGTCCACCACCCCCGGAACCTTCTTCAGGTTCCGCTCGATGGTCGCCGCGCAATTCGCGCACGTCATCCCGCTCACCGGAATCTCGATGCGCCCGGTTGCCACGCCATAGCCCAGGTCGCCCACCAGCACGCGCATCTTCTCTTCGTTAACCAGCGCGGGGTCGAACGCCACGCTCGCCTTCTCCGTGGCGTAGTTAACGTTTACCTCGGTCACACCCGGCATCTTCTTCAGATTGCGCTCGATGGTCGCCGAGCAATTCGCGCACGTCATCCCCGTAATCGGCAGGGTAATGCGCTCCACCGGCGTGTCAGCTATTTTTTCCATAGGTTCCTTCAAATCGAAATATGTGGACCACGAAGGCGCGAAGTATCACGAAGTTCGCGAAGCGCGAAGATCGCGAAGATCGCGAAGATCGCGAAGAATTCCTTCGCGCCCCTTGCGCCTTCGTGGTCCAAACGCTCCCGCAACCCAAACCTCTCACCCCGCCGCCGGATACCCAATCTCCGCCAGCGTCTCTTTCACCGCATCCAGCGCCTGTTCGTTCTCCAGCATGAAGGTCGCCGTCCGTTCCTCGACGTTCCCTTCCACCTTCTCCACGCCCGGTAAATCCTTCGTCTCACGCTCGATCGTCATCGTGCAATGATGGCACGAGATATTCGGCACCTTCAACGTCACTGTATAAGCCATTGTCCTATCCCTCCCAATGAGATGAACGCATTATACTCCCAAACCCCTCTCCGTTCCGTATCCTGCGCTACCTTGTCCCCTTACGAACTGTCCCTCGCTTTCCTGCCTCCTTGTTTCCTTGTCTACCTATCTACTTGTATACTTCTTCCCCATCTTCGTGGTAAAAAGGACTTTGCCCCATGCACATCGCGGAAATGCACGTCACCCCCATCGCCATCACCGACCCGCCGCTGCTCAACGCGGCCGGGTTGCACGCGCCCTATGCCCTGCGCACCATCATCGAAATCGTCACGGATGACGGCATTTCAGGCTTAGGCGAGGTTCCCGGCAGCGCCGAGACCACGGCCGCCTTGCGTAGCGCCGCCGAGATCATCACCGGCTATGACCCCTTCCAGCTCAACGCGATCTATGCCGCTCTGTTCGCGCAATTCGGCGCGGAAGGCGCGACGCACAACTTGACCACCTGGGAACACCATCGCATCCTCCACATCTACAGCGCCATCGAGGTTGCCTGCCTCGACATCATGGGCAAGGCGACGGGCCGCCCCGTGTGCGACCTGCTCGGTGGACGCGTGCGCGACCGCGTAGACTTCTCCGCCTATCTCTTCTACAAATACGAGGGCGCGGGCGGTGAACTGGGCTTTGGCACGGATCCCAACGCCGTCGGCTGGCCCGCCGCCCGCCAGCGCGCCGCGCTCGACCCAGCCGGGATCGTCGCGCAGGCCCAGGCGATGTGCACCGAGTTCGGCTTCAAGTCCATCAAGCTCAAGGGCGGCGTCTTCCCGCCCGACGAGGAAGTCGCGGCCATCCTGGCCCTGCGCGACGCTTTTAGCCCCGGCGTGCCGCTCCGGCTCGATCCCAACGCCATCTGGCAAGTGGAAACGGCCATCGCCGCCGGACGTAAGTTGGCGGGCGCACTGGAATACTACGAAGACCCCGTGCGCGGCCAGGAGGCGATGGCCCAGGTGCGCCGCGCTCTCGATATCCCGCTCGCCACCAACATGGCGACCACCGCCTTCGAGCACATCCCCGGCAGCGTGCGCCTGGGGTCAGAGGACATCATCCTCAGCGATCATCACTTCTGGGGCGGGCTGCGCGCCTCGGTTGAGCTGGCGCGCATCTGTCGCACCTTCGGGCGCGGCCTCTCCATGCACTCTAACAGCCACGTCGGCATCTCGCTGGCCGCCATGACGCACCTCGCCGCCGCCGTGCCCAACCTCACCTATGCCTGCGACACGCACTACCCCTGGCAATCGGAGGAAGTGCTGGTCGGCGGGCGCTTCACCTTCGAGGACAGCGCGCTCCTTGTGCCCACAACCCCTGGCCTGGGCATCGAGCTCGACCGCGCCGCGCTGGCCGCGTTACATGAGAACTACCTCCGTTGCGGCCTCACCCGCCGCGATGACGCGGTCGAGATGCAAAAGGTGCAACCCGGCTGGGCCTTCCAACCCACCCGCTGGTAATTCCAGGCATCTATCCGAAAACTGCGCATCATTCTCCTTTGTAGTGACGGCTTTAGCCGTTGAGGGGCAACACAACGGCTGAAGCCGTCACTACAAAGGGTAATACATGATGATCTGGTGGTTTTTGGATGGGCTTTTAGTGCAACCTGCCGTCGGGTTTTGCGTATAGCTTCACAGATACCCCTACCGCGTGGAAGGATTGCCGCATGAAAGCTCTGGTCATCTACGACTCGTTTTTCGGCAACACGGAAAAGATCACCCGCGCCATCGGCGACGCGCTCGCCGCTTCCATGGAGGTCGCCGTCATGCGCGTGCAAGACGTTGGCGCGGCACAGTTGGCGGGGTTGAGCTTGCTCATCGTCGGCTCGCCCACGCGCGCCTTCAGCGCCAGCCCCGACACAAAAGCCTGGCTGAAGCGCCTCGCGCCGGGCAGCTTGCAGGGCGTCAAGGTCGCAGGCTTCGACACCCGTATTGCCGTCGCCGATGCCGGGGCGCGAGTTCTGCCGGTCCTTGTCAAAGTGTTCGGCTACGCGGCCGAACCGATCGCCGCCGCGCTGGTCAAAAAGGGCGGAACCCAGGCGGCGCTCCCTGAAGGCTTCATCGTACTGGATTCGGAAGGCCCCTTGAAGGACGGCGAACTCGAACGCGCCGCGCAATGGGCGGGGCAAATCACCGCTTGACCGGACGGAGAGCCGATTCCTACCATCCTTCGTAGTGACGGCTTCAGCCGTTTTAGGCGCATGTGATCTCCTGTGGCATCATGCCGCGCATGAAAACTGTACGTCCGCTCATCCTGGCCGTCGCTCTCGCGCTGATTGCCATCGGATCTGTCTCCGCCGCTCCCGGCGCGCCCGTCCTCGTTAACCCCGGCTTCGAGTGCGATGACGGCTATCACCCACAGGCGGGCATCCGTGGCCTGATCCCCAACGGCTGGACCGCGCAACTCCTCGCCGGCGACCCTGATCTCGTCAGCACCCGTATGCGGTTCTATTACGTCTGCGACCACGACCCCGCCAACTTCGTCGAGCGTCTCGAGGGCTATGACAGCTTCATCTTCGCTGCCCAGGACATCGAAACCCCGCCGGAGCCGGGCAAGCCCTTCGACGCTCTCATCTACCAGCAGGTCGCCGTCACGCCTGGCGTCGCCTACAGCCTCAGCGGGTGGATGGTCAGCCTGTGCGGCGGCAGCTCTGCCGCCAACCCCTGTCCGCCCGATTACTACATGGCGAAGATGATCGGCCTCGACCCCACCGGTGGAACCAATCCGCTGGCGGGCAGCGTGGCCTGGGTCGAGGATCGCCGCAACTTCACCGAGACCCGCTGGCTTAACATGCAGCAGGCCGCCCGCGCGCAATCGTCTACTCTCACCGTCTTCGCCCGCGTGCGTAGCCCCTATCGCTGGCATGGCAACCACGCCTTCGCCGACGCCTTCAGCGTCGTCCGCGCCCCCTCCGCGCAGATCATCGGCCTGCCCACCACGCAACCCGGTCGTCAGGTCGCAGTGCGCTGGCAGGGCGATCTCGGCCCCGACATCCCGGCTATCCCCAACGGCAAATATTCGCTGCTCTTCGATATGCAATACCGCGCCGGGGGCGGCGCATGGGCCGACTGGCTCATCGGCCAACCTGCCGGCAGTGCAACTTTTCAAGCCCCCGCCTGCGGCAGCGCCACCTACGCTTTCCGCGTCCGCCCCCGCGCCGAGCAACTCGTCTCCGGCGGCGCGTGGCCCAACCACCGCTACCCCGGCGTCTGGAGCGACCCCGCCACGGTCACATTCACGCAGGCCGCGTGCGCTTCCCGCGTCTACCTGCCCTACGCATCCCGTTAATGCAGAAACCCGGTTTCTCTGAGAAACCGGATTTCTAAGCCTTCGCGCCCTTCGCGCTTCGTGATCTTCGCGCAACTTCGCGTCTTTGTGTTCCAAATACCCGCGTTACTTAACCACCAGCGTCCCACCCACCGGCGCGGGTTCCGGGGCGCTCTTCCGATGATTCCACAAAATGCCCGCCACGCCCAGCGCCATCGAAATCAACGAGACCCATTGCGCCGTTGCCAGCGACCCCATCACCCACGCGTCCGGCCGCAAGAACTCCACCATGAAGCGCCCCGCCGGATACCAGATCATGTAGAAGAAGAACAGGTCGCCGTCGTGCAGCCAGTTCGCAAGGCGTCGCCCGCCCCACAGTGCCAGCGCCATGCCAAGCAAGTTCCACAGCGCCTCATAGAAGAACACCGGGTGAAACCCGGTGTCCGCGTACCACTGCAACGCTTCCGGCGTCTGGCGCTCAGGTATGGCGCACGCGTTGGGCGACCCCACCGGCTCCTGGCACGGGTAGGCCGGGTTGATGTGAAACGCCCAGGGCAGGTTGGTCAGCGGGCCGTACAACTCCTGGTTGATCCGGTTGCCCATGCGCCCGATGGCCTGCGCCAGCATCACCCCAGGCACGGCGATGTCCAGCCAGCGCGCCAGGCTCAACTTGATGCGCTGCCCGGCGTCGTTGCGCGCCAGCAGTTGCGTGTAGAACCAGAACCCGAAGACGCCGCCGATCACGGCCCCGTAGATGCCCAGCCCGCGGAATCCACCGTTCCAGAAAGCGATGATCTCGATGGGGTTCTGGCGGTAATAATCCCACCCGGCGAAATTCCCCGTCGGCGTCGAGATGACGTGATACAGCCGCGCCCCGATGATGCCGAAGATCAACGCCCACGTCAGCAGGTTCCACGCGTGTTCCGGGTCTTCGCCGCGCCGCTTCGCCTCCACCGTCATCAGCCACGTCGCGAGGATCGCCCCGCCGACGATCAGCAGCCCATACCAGTGCACCTGGAACGGTCCAAGCTTCAGCAACACCGGGTTCATATCCGCTCCTCAATCACCAAACTAACCACGAAGGAACGAAGAAATATTAATTAAAAAACTTCGTTTCTTCGTTCCTTCGTGGTGAATATCTTATCCTTGACGCGCGGCGCGGCGCGCATCGCGGTCGCTGAGGGCCGGCGCAGCCTCGCCGCTCGCTGCCGCCTCGGCCGCTTTCGCGTCGCGCGCCAGCTTCCGCTGATAGCGTAGCCAGCGCATGCAATCCTCGTCGTTGCCCATCAGCATATCCGCGGCCATCCACGCCTTCTTCAGTTCTGGCTTCAGCGGGTTGGTGATCGCGCTCGTCATCCCGGCTGCGATCAGCATCGCCAGGAAACTCGCGTTCACCGCCTCGCGGTCGGGCAGCCCGAAGGAGACGTTGCTTGCGCCGCACACCGTGTTGCAACCCAGTTCCTCGCCGATCCAGCGCACCAAATCGAGCACAGCCTTGCCCGCGCCCGCCACTGCGCCCGCCGGCATCACCAGCGGATCAATCAGGATGTCTTCGCGCGGGATGCCGTAGCTTTCCGCCCGCGCGACGATCTTCTTCGCCACTTCCAGCCGCACCTTCGGGTCGGTGCTGATGCCGCTCTCGTCGTTCGAAATGGCGATCACGGCGCACTTGTACTCGGCTACCACCGGCAACACCTTCTCCAGCCGTTCGTCCTCGCCCGTCACCGAGTTAATCAGCGACTTGCCGCCCGCCGCTTTCACCCCGGCGATCAGCGCTGCGGGGATGGATGAGTCAATGCACAGCGGCACGTCTACCACGGCCTGCACCGCCTCGATCGCCTTCACCATGACTTCCGGCTCGAGCTCGTGCGCGTTCGCTACGCCCAGCCCCGCGTTCACGTCCAGCACCTGGGCTCCGGCTTCCACTTGCGCCTGCGCGTCGGCCTTCACGCGGTCGAAATTGCCGGCTTGCATCTCTGCCGCCAGTGCCTTGCGGCCCGTCGGGTTGATGCGCTCACCGATGACGACAAATGGCAGCCCCGGTCCGATCAGCGCCTCGGCTCCGGTTTTAGATCGTAGAACAGTCTGCATGAGATGATGGCTCCTCAGGGGTAAATTGACCGGCCCATCATATGAGCGCGGCGTTCAGAGAGTCAGTATAAGCCACAAATCTTTTTTCGCCAACCCAAACGCAAAAGGTGCAACGCACTTCCGAAGTGCCTTGCACCTTTGACTTTACCTGTAACGATTACGGTTGGACAATCACAATTGTCGTCCCGTCGCTGTCCCCGTCCGGGTCATGATTCTGCCCCGAATCATACGTGTATGCGGCCAGCGCAACGTCCGTCACCGAGAACGTAACCGCCGGATCGGAGGCGAACAGCAGGTTGTTGCGTGAGATGATACAGCTTCCCACCGAGTTCGTGGTGCAGGCGGTGATGTTGCCCGGCTCGTGGTTCCACACCCCCGAAACCCTCACGCCCGGCATCGGGTTATGATTGTTGTCGTGAACCAGGATGATCACCAGTGCGCGCCAGCGCGTCGCGTTCGCAACGCTGTTCTGCCCGTCCAGGTCGCCCACATGCAATGCACCCATTGCCGCCACCGTCGGCGTTGCCGTTGGCAGCGCGACAGTCGGTGTTGTCGTGGCTGTGACGGTGGCAGTTGCCGTAGCAGTTGGCAAGGCTGTCGGCGTAAAGGTCGCGGTCGCCGTGGCTGTTGCCGTCGGCAAAGCTGTTGGCGTGAACGTAGCCGTGGCCGTCGGCAGCGTCGTTGGCGTGAAGGTCGCGATCGGCGGAACGACCGTCGGTGTCGCCGTGGCCGTTGGTGTAAACGTCGCGGTCGGTGGGACAGCAGTCGCCGTTGCAGTTGGCAAGGCCGTCGCGGTGGCTGTAGCCGTCGGCGTGGAGGTTGCAGTCGGCGGCACAACCGTCGGTGTCGCCGTGGCCGTGGCCGTCGAGGTGGCTGTAGCCGTCGGCGTAAACGTCGCGGTCGGTGTGGATGTTGCTGTCACAGTTGCAGTAGCGGTCGCCGTCGGCGTCAAGGTTGCGGTGGGCGTCGCAGTTGGTTCTGCGGTGGCCGTCGCGGTGACAGTTGGCGTCGGCGTCACATCCGGGAACGCATCCGAGATGATCCACTGTGGCGGCGAGCCGTCCGGCGGGACAAAATTATTCCCATCGTACAACGTGCCATCCCAGCCGTGCCCGCTGTCGTCGCTCAACGTCAGCCCCGCGCCGTTCGACATGCGGTAATACGCGGCCAGCCCCGGTTCGTTGCCCGCCAGGGCGCGGTTCATGTCGGCCTGGATCTCCCCCGCCGAACGCCCCACGCGCCACAGTTGCACCTCATCGAGCGCACCGCCGAACGTCCACACGCGCTCGGCGTTGTTGATCACACCGCCCAGGTGCAGGATCGGCAGCGCGCCGGTGTTGGGCTGTTGCGTCGGCCCGCTGGCGGTGACCGCGGCCAGCACGCCATTCCGATAGGCGCGTAGCATGCCCCCGTCATGGACCAGCGCAATGTGGGTCCACTCGCCGGGCGTGTAGGGCACACCTAGCAGATCCACTGTGCCGTCGAAGTTCCATAACCAGATGCGGTCCTGGCCCCAGAGCACGCCCTGGTTGATGCCCCACCAGCGCGGCCGGTCGCCGAAGATATGGTCGCACCACGCCACGCTGGAGCGTTCGCAGACGCGCCCCGCGTGGGTTGGCTTGACCCATAGGCTGATCGTCTTGGTGGTCGTCCAGTCGGGGCCGAGGATGCTCAGGGTGGGGGCCAAGGTCACGTAGTCATTCGCGCCGTCGAACAGCAGCGCGTAACCGGGGCCATCGGCCTGCGCCGGCGCGCCGCCGAAAGCCGTCAACAGGACGACCGCAATCATCGCCCAGGCCAGGATAAATCTGCGCATGATGACCATACTCTCTCTCAAGTGAAACGGTTTGGCTGCGCTCGGCTGGCCTGACCTGCGGCGATGATGTGAGCGCCGGTGCTAATCGGCATATGATGATCCCATATGCTTGGGACGGTCGTTTGGCTCAGCGCAAGGGTGCTTTTTCGTGCGACTATGTCACCGATGGTTTGCACCTCATTGTTACATTGATTGTAACATGCTTGTCGAGCCTGTCAAGTAGAAACCCGGTTTCCAGCAAAGCTGGAGAAATCGGGTTTCTGAATGGACAGTGATGCGCGTTGGCCCGTTCGCATCTGACGCCATGTTGTGGCGTGCTCACTCCTCCGCCCCTCTGCCCCTTCGCCTCTCTGCGCCTCTGCTCAATTGCTCCGATAAGCCGACGTACGGTCGCTGCGGCGCGCCAGTTCACTGGTATACATACGACCCAGCGTCTCCGCGTGATCCCGGATCCAATCGGTCAGGCGCGTCCAACCCGTCGGCGGCGTATCCACATACAGCAGTCCCGCCATCAGCCCCTTGATCTCCTCGCGCGTGATCATCACGTCGCCCGTCGCCATGCCGATCAGCCTGCCCGCCAGGTAGCCAATCTCCGGCGGCGTCGAAAGGATCGGCCGGTTGACCCCGATCAGGCGCCCGATCGTCTCGACCAACTCCCGGTATGTGAACGTCTCCGGCCCGATGGCGTTAATGACGGCATTCTCCCGCCGCGCGCCCTGCTGCACGGCCAGCGTCGCCAGATCCTCCACGTAGATCGGCTGCACCCGATACCTGCCGTCGCCGAAGACCCCGAAAACCAGCAGCCGCCGCAGCGCCCATGCGATATTGTTGATCAGGATGTCCTCCTTACCGAACAGCACCGTGGGCCGCAAGATGGCACACGATAATCCCGACTCGATCAGCCCGCGTTCCAGCCGCGCCTTCCCGCTGAAATATTCCAGCGGCGAGTCCTCCGCTGGGTTGGTGATGCTAATGTGAACAATCCGCTCAACCCCGGCTCGCCTGGCTGCATCGAAAAGCGTCAGCGTGTTCCGCACGGCATCGGCATGAGTGAACGTCTTATAATTGAAGCGCACCCAGTACGTGTTATAGAGCACCTCGACGCCCTCCAGCGCCTGCGTCAGATCGGCGGGCCGGTCGAAGCTCAATGGGTACGCGCGCACGCGCCCACCAAACTCGTTTGCCCGGTCGGTCGAGTTCGTCAGCGTGATAACCTCCTCGCCCGCATCCAGCAACTGCCGCGCGATATACTTCCCTGAATAGCCATATGCCCCCGTCACCGCCTGCACACCTGCCATTGTCGTCCTCCTGTCGCTTGTTGCTTCACACTGCCCTTGCCGCCATACGGCATTCTTGTTTGGTTGCGCGAACCCGTTGGTTTGACACTCCGTTTGACTGTATGTTATCATCCAATTTGCTAGAGAGCGATTAACATCGGATACAATCTCATCTGCGCCCCGGTCACCCGCACAGTGCGATTTTGTCCCACATTCTGATCCTATGCGACTGTACGATGCTGTACGTTCCGCCACCGTGCTGCGCAAACCGAAGGGGGTGATGATTCCCTGTCAATTCGGCGTGTGCCCAGTGGGAAAACGAAACCCATTGGTAGAAGTTAAATCGGTAGGTGATAGTCATTTCAAGGAGGAAAGCATATGGATTCCGATGTTCGGAAACAGATTTCGCGGCGCTCGATGTTGAAGGCGATGGGCGCTGTTGTCGCCGGTTCTGCGCTGGCCGCCTGTGGCGGCGCGGCTGCGCCGGCTGCCCCTGCCGCCGAAGCTCCCGCTGCCGAGGCGCCTGCTGCCGAGGCGCCTGCTGCTGCCGAAGCTCCCACCGTAGAAGCGCCCGCCGACTCGGCCGCGGCGCCTGCACAGGCCGCAGCCAATATCGGTTACATGATGGCCGCCGGCGAGTTGAGCGAAGATCAGGTAGGCCAGTTCAACGCCGACTACGCCCCCATCGTGCTCGAACGCATTGACCCGGATGAAACCCGGTTCTTCGCCATGTTGGCTGCCGGCAACCCGCCCGACCTTTACCGGATTCAGGCGCCCAGCATCCCGCAACTCATCGGCCGCGACATCATTCGCGACCTGACCCCCTACTTCCAGTCCTCGCCGGTGATCAAGCCCGACGACCTCGCCCCCGGCAACAATTACTACATGGCCGAAGACGCTTTCCACATGGGCAGCGGCAAGATTTACGGCATGGTCAAGGACTTCTCGGAAGACTACTCGCAATACGTCAACAAGACCCTCCTGGATGAGATGGGTGTCGCCGTGCCCAGCACCACGGAGCCGATGGACTACGACCAGGTCGCCCAATTCGCCAAAGAGGCCACCAAGGTCGAGAATGACAAGAACACGGTCACCGGTTGGTTCTTCGAACCGAACTGGGCGGTGCGCACCTGGATGCTCCGGTTGATGGCTGTGGATCAAAGCCTCTACTCCGAGGACTACAGTACCGTCAACATCGTGAACAACCCTGAGGCCGTCGCGGCCATCAAGTGGCATTTCGACCTGCAACAGGCGAAAGTCGTCAACAGCCCCATCAACCCGGTGCAGGCCTGGGCCGGGCCAGACTTCCTCGCCCGTCTCAATGCGGGCTTGCAGTATGGCTTCTGGTTCAGCGGTTTCGTTCTCGACAACCGCCCGCCGGAATATCCCGACGACGAAATCCTGCATATCCCGGCGCCCATGTACAACAAGAAGCGCATGTCGCCGACGCACGCCGCCACCGGCACCGTCATGCCCAAAGCCGCCAAGAACCCCGATCAGGCCTGGGCAGCCTTCGAGTGGTACAACGGCAAAGAGCCGGCGATTGATCGCGCCAAGAGCGGTTGGGGCATCCCCGGTCTGAAGTCACTCTACGAGTTGATCCCTGAAGGTACCCCGTCGCAGAAGCAGTTCAAGGATGTCATGCTGGACGAGCTCAAGTATGCCGACGCCGTCCTGCAATACAACCCGTACCTGCTCCAATCCGAGCCGCAGCCCGAGAGCGCGGCCTACCAGAAGTATTCGGAGCCGGTCCTCAACGGCACCGGCACCTTCGAAGAGATGCTGCAAACCATGGAAGACGAAGTCAATGCCGCCATCAAGGACGGCATGGACCGCATGGGCGCCTGATCCGGCTGCCCCCTGATCTGTGATAACGCGTCATCTGGAGATGTGCTGCACCCAGGTATCTCCAGATGATTGCCAATCGCCATCTTGTTCGTAGCGCGCACTCCCCTGCGCAGCGCACAGGAGTGCGCGCTACATGCAAGACCGCCGGTTCGTAGTGCTGCGCAGTTCTCTGCGCACCCAGGCACGGCGTCGTGACGCTTTGCGGATCGTCACGATACTTCGATGATGAGGTGACAATATTATGGCTGTCCAGCAAACCGCTGAGGTTCCGGTTGCCGCCGAACGGGTTTCCAGACGGCATCTCAGCCGCAGCAGAAGACAGACACTCTGGTTCCTCTTTTTTCAAACCCCCTGGCTGTTGGGCCTCTTCTTCCTGACGATCATTCCCATTGTCGGCGGGTTCATCATTTCCCTCTCAAACTATGACGGCATCAGCATTCCCACGACGAAATTTGTCGGGATTGGCAATTACACGCGCATGCTGACCGACAAGCAGGGGATGGAGGCGCTAGTACACACCACCGTTTATGTGCTGATCCTCGTGCCGCTTGTCCTCGCGCTGGCCTTCGGGATGGCGATGTTGCTCAACCAGGCGATGAAGGGGCGGGGTTTCTTCCGCACCGCCTATTACCTGCCGACTCTCGTGCCGATCGTGGCCGTGGCCTGGATCTTCAAGCTCTTCCTTGCTTCAAAAAACGGCCCGCTCAACTCGGCCATCAACCTCATCTATCCGGTCGGCGAGATCGTCTGGATCGGGCAAGCCCACGCCCTGGCGACGGTCATTTCGATGGCACTCTGGATGAGCTTCGGTACCGGCATGGTGATTTTCCTGGCCGGATTACAGGGTATCCCGCCTGAGTTGGAAGAGGCTTCCATCGTGGATGGCGCGAACAAGTTTCAGGTGTTCCGTAACGTCATCCTGCCCTTGATGACGCCCGTGATCTTCTTCCAACTGGTGCTGTCGTTGATCGGCACCTTCCAGGAGCTTTTGCGCCCCATGTTGCTATGGTCAACGACCGGGATGCAGGGCACGCCCTCCAAGCCGGTCTACCTGATGATGGTCCACGTCTACCGGCAGGTCTTCACCTTCGGCCGCTACGGCTACGGCGCCGCGATCCTCTGGTTTACCTTCATCTTGCTGATGTTGCTGGCGTTGCTACTCTTCTGGAGCTCGAAATACTGGGTCTACTACACGCAGAACGTGGAAGGAGGCGCCGAATGACAGGCAACGCCATCACCACCAACACGCGTCAACCCTTCAACTCGCGCAAGTTCTTCGGTCGCGTCGGCCTCTACACCCTCCTTTTCGGGGTGGCAGTCTTCGTGATGCTACCGGTCGCCTGGGGGATTATCACCTCGCTCAAGCAGGAAGGCGAATACTCGGCCAACCCGATCAAGTGGCTGCCTGTCGTGCCGCAATTCGTCAATTACGTCCACGTCTTCATTTACCAGCCCTTCCTGAAATACGCGCGGAACTCGCTCTTCCTCGCGGTGACCTTTTCAACGCTGACGGTGATTACCAGCGCCATGTCGGGCTTCGCGTTCTCGCGCATCAACGTGCCCCACAAACAGGCGCTGTTCCAGGTCGTGATTGCGCTGCTCATCATCCCCAACCTGGTGACGGTCATCCCCACGTTCATGATCTTCTCCAAGCTGGGCCTGACGAACACCTACTGGCCGTGGATCCTGTGGGGGCTTGGCGCCAGCCCGTTCTACATCTTTCTCTTCCGCCAGTTCTTCTCGAACTTTCCGAAAGAGTTGGAAGACGCCGCCGAAGTGGATGGGGCCAACCCGCTCCGCATCTTCGTGCAGATCTTCCTGCCCAACGCCAAGCCGGTGCTGGCGACGGCCTTCATCCTGAACTTCATCTGGGTCTGGGGCGACTACCTCACCCCCATCCTCTACCTGAGCGACCGCAACACCACTCTGGCGGTCAAGCTCCAGAGCGCCTACATTGACCCGCACGGCAACACGCTGGTCACCGTGGTCATGGCCGCCAGCGTGCTCTACACGCTGCCGCTGATCGTCATGTTCTTTATGGCGCAGAAACATATTCTTCAGGGCGTCATCACCAGTGGTTTGAAAGGATAAAAACGTTCGATGTCGAATCCCGTTCCGGGGGGCCCTGTCTCGATCCGCGAAGAGACGATGGTGATCCCCACATATCCCGCGCCTGCGCCCGAACCCAACCCCATGTTCTTCGAGAAACGCGTCAATCAGGGCGCGAGTGGGCGGGTCTATCCTAACCCCGTCACCGACCGTCTCTCCGATGAACCGGTAGACCGCCCTTATCAGATGGTGATCCTCGAAAACGACTACGTGCAGGTGATGGTGTTGCCCGAAATCGGCGGGCGCATCTTCGCCGGTCTCGACAAGACCAACAACTACGACTTCTTCTACCGCCAGCACGTCATCAAGCCGGCCCTCATCGGCCTCTTCGGCTCGTGGATGTCCGGCGGCGTCGAGTTTAACTGGCCCATGCACCACCGCCCCGGCACCTTTCTCCCCACGGAATACATCATCGAGGATGGCGCGGACGGCAGCCGCACCGTCTGGCTCAGCGAGCACGACCCGATGGAGCACACCAAGGGCATGGTCGGTGTCTGCATCTACCCCGGTAAAGCCATCGTCGAGACCAAAGTGCGTCTCTTCAACCGCAATGCCCTGCCGACCAACTTCCTCTGGTGGGAGAACGCTGCCGTCTTCGCCTCGCAGGAATATCAGACGGTCTTCCCGCCCGACGTTAACAGCGTCACCTTTCACACCCGTCAGTTCGAGGCCGCATACCCCATTGCCCGCGGCCCTTACGCCGGCCTCGATTTCGGCGATGGCACCGACATCAGTTGGTATCGCAACATCCCGCAGGCCACATCCTACTTCGCCAACGCCTCCGACTATGACTTCTTCGGCGGCTATGACCACGGGCAGCAGGCCGGCGTGATTCACATCGCCAACCATCACATCTCCCCCGGCAAGAAGATGTTCACCTGGGGCAACGGCGAGTTCGGCAAGGCGTGGGAGCGCAACCTCACCGACGCCGACGGCCCCTATCTCGAACTGATGGCCGGCGTCTACACCGATAACCAGCCCGACTTCTCCTGGATTCAGCCTTACGAGGCCAGGGCCTTCAGCCAGTACTGGTATCCCGTGCAGCAGATCGGCGCGTCCGTCAACGCCAACCTCAATCTCGCGGTTAGTCTGCGCGTGTCCGATGGCGTTGCGACGGTCGGCGCATCGCCCGCGCAGGCGTTCCCCGCCGCGCGCATCCTGCTCGCCGCCGGCGATCAGACCCTGTTGGATCAGCAGGCCGACATCGCGCCCGGCGCGCCCTTCGTCGAGTCCGTCGCGCTGCCTGCCGGCGTCGCCGAGCGTGATCTGCTCCTGCGCGTGCTGGATGCCTCCGGCGTAGAGTTGATCCGCTACGCCGCAATCCTGCCCGCCGACAAGCCCATCCCCGATCCCATGAACCCGCCGCCCGCGCCGGGCGAGGCCATCTCCACCGAGGAGCTTTATCTCGCCGGGTTGCACCTCGAGCAATACCGCCACCCCACGTGGGAGCCGGAACTCTACTGGGAGGAAGCGTTGCGCCGCGACCCCGGTGACGTGCGCAACAACAACGCCCTGGGCCGCCTCTGGCTGCGCCGCGGCGACTTCGCGCGCGCCGAAGCGCACTTACGCAAGGCGATTGCCACGCTCACGCGCTGGAACTTCAACCCCTACGACGGCGAGCCGTATTACAACCTGGGCCTGGCCCTCGCCTACCAGAATCGCCTCGATGAAGCCTATGCCGCGCTCTACAAGGGCATCTGGAGCTACGCCTGGCAGTCGCCCGGTTACTACGCGCTGGCCGCCATTGACGTGCGCCGCGGCGACCTGAAAACCGCGCTCGATCACCTCGACCGCTCCCTCTTGGCGAACGGCCTCAACCAGAAGGCCGCGAACCTCAAGGCGGTCGTCCTGCGGCATCTCGGGCGGCCCGCCGACGCGCTCGCGCTGGCCGATGCAACCCGCGCGCGCGACCCACTCGACTTCTGGGCGCGCAACGAGCGCGTCCTCGCGCTCCAGGCGATCGGCGATGCCGCGGCCGAGTTGGCCCGCCTCAACGAGCTGATGCGCGACGACCCGCAAACCTATCTCGACATCGCCTTCGACTACGCCGAGGCCGGGCTGTGGGATGAGGCCGACGCGCTGCTGGCGCGTCACGCGGCCGTCGCCGGCCCCGCGGTCTATCCGATGATCCTCTACGCCCGCGGCTACCTCGCCGCGCAGCGTGGCGACATCGCGGCCGCGCGCGACCTCTTCAGCCAGGGCGCGCAGGCCCCCACCGACTACTGCTTCCCCTCGCGCCTGCACGAGCAGGTCGTGTTGGAAGTCGCCCGCACGCTGGCCCCCGACGACCCCCGCGCCCCCTATTACCTGGGCAACTTGCTCTACGACAAGCGCCGCTACGAGGCCGCCATCGCTGCCTGGGAAGATGCCGCGCGCCTCGACCCGTCCTTCGCGATTCCGTTGCGCAACCTCGGCTTCGCCTACTACAACATCCGGCGCGCGCCGCAAAAGGCGGGCCACGCCTTCGCACAGGCCTTCGCCGCCAATCCACATGACGCCCGGCTGGCCTACGAACTCGACCAGTTCCGCAAACACACCGGCGTTCCCCCCATCGAACGGCTGGCCGCGCTGGAGCAAACGCCTGATCTGCTCAACGATCGTGACGATCTCTTCATCGAGCGCGTGGCCCTGCTCAATCACCTGGGCCGGTCCGCAGATGCCCTCGACCTGATGCTCGCGCGCCGTTTTCACCCCTGGGAAGGCGGCGAGACGGTCATCGCTGCGCAATACGATACCGCGCACCTGTTGCTAGCGCGCGCGGCGCTGGCCGCGAGCAATGCCGCGATGGCGCTGACGCACCTGGAATCGGCTGGCCACTACCCGGAGAACCTGGGCATCGCGCGCCTCCGCGCCATGCCCGTCGCCCATCTGCGCTATCACCTTGGGTTGGCGCACGCGGCCGCTGGCGACGCGCCCGGCGCGCAGGCCGACTGGAGGGCTATCGCCGATGCGCCCACCGTCGTCCCGTCTGAACGCTATCACCGTGCCCTGGCCTTCCGCAAGCTGGGCGACGAAGCCGCTGCCCGCCGCGAGCTTGAGGAACTGCTGGCTTACGCCGAGGCGCGCTTGACCGAAACCGTCAGCGCCAGCTACTTCGAGAACTACGTCATGGGGCTATCCCTCTTCGATGAAGACGCCGATCTGCTCAACCGCATTGACGTGACCTACCTGATTGGCCTCGCGCTGCTCGGGTTGGGCCGTACCGCAGAGGCCCGCGCCCAGTTCGAGGCGGTCCTCGCGCTGGACCCGAACCACATGCCCGCCCAACATGAACTCGACGCTCTCTCTCCTTCGTAGTAACGGCTTCAGCCGTTCCGGGCTTCAACCTGCGGAGTGCGCATCCTCAGATGCGCACTCCGTTCTTCCGTCTCCTTGTCTACCTACTTGTTTCCTTGCCCACTCCCCTCCTTGCCACATCCCCTGCTCTATCGTACAATCGCACCATTGCGTTTTTCGTCAGCACCATCAACACGAGAGATCATGTCAGACAATCACAAAACCCATCGTGTCGTCTTCCAGCCCTCTGGGCGACAGGGCGACGTCCCCACCGGCGCGAACCTGCTGGATGCGGCCCGCGCGCTGGGCGTTGAGATCGAAGCCATTTGCAGCGGCAAGCAGACCTGTGGTAAGTGCCAGGTCGCCGTCGAAGAGGGCGTCTTTCCGAAATACGGCATCACCTCCTCGGCGGCGAGTCTGAGCGCGCCCGACGACCGCGAGATCGGCTACTTCGCCGAACATGAACAATTGCCGGGCCGCCGGTTGGCCTGCGGTTGTGAGGTACTGGGCGACGTCGTTGTCTTCGTCCCCGAGGAGAGCCAGGCGCGCAAACAGGTGGTGCGCAAGGCCGCCACCGACCGCGCCATCAACGTGGACCCCGCCGTGCGACTCTACTACGTCGAGATCGCCGCTCCCACGCTTGAACATCAGTTGGGCGACTGGGATCGTCTCGCTGCCGAACTCGCGGCCGTCTTCGATCTGCATGATCTGCGCATAGACCCGCTGCTCCTACCCGAATTGCAAAAGACGCTGCGAGCTGACGACTGGAAGGCTACTGTCACCGTCTGGCAGGATCGCGAAGTGATCCGCGTCCAGCCCGGCTACGTGGAAGAACTGTACGGGCTTGCCGTGGACATCGGCACCACCAGCGTCGCCATGCACCTGTGCGACCTGCGCACCGGCGCCGTCCTCACCACAGTCAGCCGGATGAACCCGCAAGTGGCCTACGGCGAAGACCTGATGAGCCGCGTGAGTTACGCCGACAACAACGCCGATGGCCTGGCAACCATGAATCATGCCATCATCAACGCGCTGAACGAGTTGGCCGCCGAAGCCACGGCGGAGATCGGCGTCACGCCCGCCGCCGTCACCGACATCGTGCTTGTGGGCAACAGCGTGATGCACCACATCCTCCTGAATATTAACCCGACGGAGTTGGGGCAGTCCCCCTTCGGCCCGGCGATCAGCGATGCAGTTGACATAAAGGCGCGCGGCCTGGGCCTGAAGCTTGCCCTCAGCGCGCAGGCCCACATCCTCCCGGTGGAAGCGGGGCACGTCGGCGCGGACAACGTCGGCGTGATCCTGGCCGACGAGCCGCACAAGGCCCCGTCGGATGAAATCTGGCTCATCGTGGATGTCGGCACCAACGGCGAAATCCTGCTGGGCAACCGCGACGCGCTCTACTCTGCCTCCAGCCCCACCGGCCCCGCCTTCGAGGGCGCGCAGATTCGCCACGGGATGCGCGCCGCCCCCGGCGCAATCGAGCGCATCCGCATTGACCCCGCCACCTTTGACGTCAACTTCAAGGTGATCGGCCGCGATGCCTGGAGTAAAGACTGGCCCGCCCCCTCTACGGCGGAGTTCGCATCCTCAGATGCGGACGACGGGAACACGGGCATGGCATCCGCCGCATCTGAGGATTCTCACTCCGCGGGTGGAGAGAATCGCACCGAGGACTTCGCACGCCACGAAATGGCGTCAGATGCGAAGCCTGCGCTCTCAGACGCCGAACGCCGCGCCGCGGACGCCGAACGCCGCCGCCTCAAACGCGCCGCCCTGCTTGGCGAAGGGCCCATCCTCGCCGCGGGCATCTGTGGTTCCGGCATCATCGAGGCCGTGGCCGAACTCTTCATGGCCGGCATCCTGACGCCCGATGGCCGCTTCGCCCCGGAAATCGAGACGCCGCGCCTCACCTGGCAGGGCCGCAAGGCCGAATTCGTCCTCGCATGGCCGCACGAAACCAGCACCGGTCGCCCCGTCACCATCACCAGCGACGACGTCCGCAACATCCAGCTCGGCAAGGCCGCCCTCTATTCCGGCGCGCGCCTCCTGATGGATCGCATCGGTGTGGACCGTGTGAGCCGCATCATCCTGGCCGGCGCGTTCGGCAGCTACATCGACCCGCGCCACGCCATGGCGATCGGCATGATCCCCGACTGCGACCTGTCGCGCGTGACGGCGGTCGGCAACTCCGCCGGCGACGGCGCGCGCATCGCCCTGCTCGACCGCACCCAGCGCGAAGAGGCCCGCCGCCTCGCTCGCTGGACCAACTACGTCGGCATCGCCCTGGAGCCGCGCTTCCAGGACGCCTTCGTGGAGGCCATGCCGCTGCCCCACGCCGTAGACGCTTTCCCACATCTGGAAAGCGTGTTGGCCGCTGCGACGGAACGCCGCGCGGCGCACGGCATCAACGATAACGTCTCAGCCCGCGACCGCCGCCGCCAGCGCGAGGCCGGCTGATCTGAGAATCTATCCGAAAACCGCGCGTCGCTCTCCCACTTTGTAGTGACGATTTTAGCCGGTGGGGGGCACTATAACGGCTGAAGCCGTCACTACGAAGGAAAGACAGGATGATGTGGGAGTTTTCGGAGGAGAGACTCTTAGCTTACAAAAAAGGATACTCACTTGGAAGACCCGTTTGACACCCTGACCCCCGACCTGCAAGCGCACTATCGCGACATGCAGGACGATCTCTACGACGGCCTGAAAGACCCCGTCGTCGCGGCCACCAATCAAGCCCTGGCGTGGGGCCAGTCGCCCGCCAACATCCTGGCGCATGGCCTCGTCTCCGGCATGGACAATGTCGGCAAAGACTTCGGCGCGGGCATCCTTTTCGTCCCCGAAGTGCTGCGCGCCGCCAACAGCATGAAGGCCGCCATGGAAATCCTGCGCCCGCTCCTCACCGAGACGGGCGCGCCCAAAGTCGGCATCGCCGTCATCGGCACCGTAAAGGGCGACATCCACGACATCGGCAAGAACCTCGTCGGCATGATGTGGGAAGGCGCGGGCTTCGAGGTCATCAACCTCGGCACCAACGTGGACGCCGACAAGTTCATCGCCGCCATCCACGAGCACAACGCCCACCTGCTGGGCATGTCCGCCCTGCTCACCACCACCATGCCCTACATGCTTACCGTCATCGAGCGCCTTAAAGAGGAAGGGCTGCGCGATCAGGTCAAGGTGCTGGTGGGCGGCGCGCCGCTCAACCTCGCCTTCGCCGAAGACGTCGGCGCCGACCGCTATTGCAAGGATGCCGCCGAAGCCGTGGATGCCGCCCGCGCCTTCATGGCGATGCGCTCCTGACTCAGTGTCTATCCGAGAATTCTCCGAATCCATTATGCCTTTCCCTTTGTAGTTGCGGCTTTAGCCGCTGGAGAGCCCCCCAGCGGCTAAAGCCGCAACTACAAAGGATATGTGACCATCCGGGAGTTTTTGGATAGATTCTTAGTTTTTCCCTGTTTTCCCAGCGCTATCAGCTTGTTGTAGAATGTAGCCATCACCCCGCGGAGTTCGCATCCTCAGATGCGAACTCCGCGGGAGCAGCACATTTACGCTCATATGCGGAGGTGGTCTATGCTGGATATCGAGATTCGTGAACTGCGCCGGAAAACCAAGACAAGGCTGCGCCGAGTGCGCGGCCGAGATGCGGCCAGCGCCCCGGCGCGCTATGCCGAGATCGCACAGCAGGTGCGCAATGCGTGGCCCCTTGACAGCAAAACAACGCAAGAGCTGATAAACGAGATTCGTCGTTAGTTCGTTTTTACATTGGACAAAATAGGGAGTTGACCGTGGTTGACATAAAACACTTGCCGATGCCCGAACTCGAAGCCGGGCTGGACGTGATCCGCCAGTCTCCTGCCGATTCCGGCGTCGTTGAACTGATCGTCCGCCGCCCCGGCGACACTGAACGTGAAGTGCTGTCCGAAGGCTATCTCGATCTCGCCGAGGGTCTGGTGGGTGACATGTGGAGCACCAACGGTAAGCCCAACCCCGACGCGCAGCTCACGCTGATGAACGTGCGCGCCGTCGCGCTGATCGCGGGGGAGCGCGAGCGTTGGCCCCTTGCCGGCGACCAGCTCTACGTGGATCTTGACCTCAGCGGCGAGAATCTGCCGCCTGGCACGCTGCTCTCCCTCGGCGATGCGGTTGTTGCCGTCACCGCCGTCCC
>JBBQRS010000023.1:0-48066 GCA_038214535.1 Anaerolineae bacterium | reverse complement strand
CCCATCCCGGGGCACACAACCCTAACCAAACACTAAAAGCCCCCCCCCCAGACCCTATGCGGTTTCTGGGGGGTATCCCGCCGGGCGGGCCCCCCCGGCTGCTCCCCCCGCCACTACAAAGGCGAGCGACGCGCAGTTTTCGGATAGATTCTACGGGTTTTCCCCGCGCCGCGCGATCTCGGTAGATTCCAACGCTTCTTGAACTTCAAGGGTGCGCGCGGCGTCATCTGCGAAGTCTCCGAGACGGACGATGACGTGGTGCGTTTGCCCATCATCGCGCAGCGGGATTTCAGCGCTGGTGCAGGTTTCTCCGTCCAATGTGATCCAACGCACGCCGACACCCGTACCGGTTGGATTCTCCACATGGATCAGATATTGGCTATCGCCGTAGCGCCACGTGGCTTTGTAACCGGGCCACGCCGAGGGAATGCACGGATCGATGTGGAGCGTGTCGCCTCGGTGTTGTAGGCCCAAAATCGCCTCGATGCCGACTCGATACATCCATGCGGCGGAGCCGGTATACCACGTCCAGCCCCCACGCCCCACGTGCGGCGCGATATTGTAGACGTCAGCCGAGATGACGTAGGGTTCGACTTTATAGTGAGATGCTTTGGCGCGTGTATCGCTGCGCAAGATCGGGTTGATCAGGCGGAACAGGTGTTGGGCGCGTTCGGTGTCTTGCAGTTTGGCAAACGCCCAGATGCTCCATAGCGCCGCGTGGGTATACTGTCCGCCGTTTTCCCGAATGCCGGGCAGGTAGCCCTTGATGTAGCCCGGATCATGGCGCGTCTTGTCAAACGGGGGCGTGAAAAGCAGCATGAGCCGCGTGTCTTCGTCCACCAGCGTTTCGATGACTGCCTCCATGCCCTTGCGCGCGCGGTGCGGGTCGCCCGCGTTGGAAAGTACGGCCCACGATTGAGCGATGGCGTCAATCCGGCATTCTATGCTGGATGCGGAGCCTAACGGTGTACCATCGTCATAGTAGGCGCGGCGATACCAATCGCCGTCCCAACCGTGGGCTTCGACGGCGATTCTGATTTCTTCAGCCTGCTGCCGATATCGTGCGCCGCCTTCGATCTGTGCCGCGTCGCACAGATCGGCGAAAGCGGTCAGTGTCGCGTAGATGAACCAGCCGAGCCAGATGCTTTCACCGTACCCCTCGATGCCGACGCGATTCATGCCGTCGTTCCAGTCGCCGCTTCCGATCAGCGGAAGGCCGTGAGGCCCCGCGGTCAGCCCGCGTTTGATGGCCCTGCGACAGTGCTCCAGCAAGGAGTAGGGCTGCTCGGTCGGTGGATAGTAGCCGTAACGCTCTTCCTCGTCGGGGCGCAATTCCGGGCCGGTCAGAAAAGGAACTTCCTCCCACAGGATGGCCGTGTCGCCGGTCGCCGCGACGTACTGAGCTGTGACGTAAGGCAACCAGAGCAGATCATCTTTGATGCGGGTACGCACGCCGCGGCCTGACGGCGGATGCCACCAGTGCAGCACGTCGCCCTGCTCGAACTGATGCGCGGCCGCGCGCAGAATCTGGGCGCGCGTGATCTCAGGTTCCGAATCACGTAGCGCCAGGACATCCTGCAACTGATCGCGGAAGCCATACGCGCCGCTGGACTGGTATAGCGCCGACCGCCCCCAGATTCGACAGGAGAGCGTTTGATAGAGCAGCCAACGGTTCAGCAGGAGGTTCATGGCCGCGTCCGGCGTCTCGACGGTGATTGCGCCCAGCCGGCGCTCCCACCCGGCCTTGTCTTCCTCCCAGGCTGCGTCTATGGCTTCCCGTTGCGTGAACTGTTCGACGAGGGCGCGCGCAGCGTCGTGGTCGGCCCCTTCGCCCAGAATGAAGTAGATCTCCTCGACCCCGTCCGCCGGTAGATCCACGTGCAATTGCAGCGCGGCGCAGGGATCCAACCCGGCACGAACTTGATCTGAGAGGCCGATGCGGCCCAGCGCGGCGGGGTGCTGCAAGTTACCCAGGCGGCCCAGAAAATCGGCGCGGTCGGCCGTTGCGCCGATCGGCAGCTTGTTTCCGGCCAGGAAGGCAACCCGCTGACCGAACTCCGCGTTGTAGGCGTTGCGCGCGTAGATCGCGCCATGTGTCCGATCATATTCGGGCGCAATATAGGCCTGCGTTGTCTCCCGGTCTACGCCGAGGACCAGTTCGGCATAGCAGGTCACCGTGATGCGCCGGGCGGTATGCGCGATGTTTTGCAGGCGCAGCCGCATGATTTTGACCGGCGCATCCGGCGCAGCGTAAACAGATAACCGCTGCTCCAGCGCGTGACTATGGTGTTCGTAGATCGTGTAACCTGCCCCGTGGCGAATGAGGTAGGGGGCAGCCTCCGGCGCGGGCTGTGGCGTCGGCGACCATATCTCCGCGGTTTCTTCGTCGCGCAGATAGATCACCTCAGACGGCGCGTCCGTCACCGGGTCGTTGCGCCAACTCGTCAGGCGGTTTTCGCCGCTGTTGATGGCCCAGCTTGCGCCCAGGCCGTGTTCGCCGGCAATGAAACCAAAGTCGGGGTTGGCGATGACGTTGATCCACGGCGCGGGCGTCGTTTCGCCAGGAGGCAGATAAATGACATACTCGGATCCGTCTGGTGTGAAGCCCCCCAGGCCATTGTCGAACTGGAGGTCAGCAGGCCGCGGCAACCAACCCTGATCGGCGTCACGCAACTCCTGCAAATGTTCCGGCGTGCAGACCGGGATGAAGCCCGGCAGCGCAGCCGGTTGACGATAGATGTCGGCCAGATGATCGCTCAGCGAGCCGCGTTCCCCATTGAGGAGGACGCGCGCAGACGTTGCGAGCAGGATGCGCTCTTCGTTGCCGAGTTGATCCTGGCGGAGCACGAAGACGCCGCCCCGCTGATTCAACCAGCCATCACTATTGGTTTGGCGCACAACCCGGAAGATCTGATCGTGCAAGCCTTGATCGTATGACGTAGCGCGATCATTGACGATGACCAGGTCAATCTTTAGCCCCTGTTGACGCCAGTGGGCATGGATCTGCAGCAGGTTTTGCAGCAAGCCGATGTGACTCTCGTCGCCGAGATGCACAAGCAGGATCGGATAATCGCCGGAGATGCCGAAGGCCCAGAGCCCCGGTTGGCCCAACGTGTTGGCGGCCAGGATGGACGGTTCGGCGCGGCCCACCGCGTGAGGGTAGAGCAACAGTGAGAGAAGTTGAAGCGACTGTTGGAACCGCGCGCTGTCGAAGCCAAGCCGGCGCATTTCCTGCCTGGCCGCGCCCTGCGCCCGCATCTGCGCGCTCTCGATGGTCGTCCACATGCGATAGCGCAGCGCAAGCTCCAGCGCCTGTTCCCGGGTATCCGCCTGTATGGTGACGAAGGCAAGTTGCCCCGCTGTGCGCGGGGCCAATCGGATTTCCTGCCCCAGCGCCATGATCGGATCGAGCGTCGCGCCGACGTTACCCTTCCAGTCTGCCTGCCACCAGCGTCCTGCTTCGAGCGCCGCGGGCGCTCGCTGAGACTTGCCGCGCCCGATGAACTGGGCGCGATCCGCCGAATAACTCGTATCGCCCCATGCGTCTGCATCGTCAATCGGGCCGCGCACCAGGAGATGCAGCACGTAAGCGGGCGCTTCGGTGGCTGCGCGCGGCCGGCGGCGGAACATCAGCGCATGCAAATCGCCGCGGTACTCGCTCTCGATGAAGAGTTTGGTGAACGCCTGATGGCGTTTGTCGGCCTCCGCCGGGGCCAGCACGATTTCGCCATAGGAGGCGAGACCCAACCGACTCGGCGCGTCGCTGTCATTGCTCAGGGTGATGCGGCGCACTTCGACGTTTGCGTCGGGCGCGACGAACATTTCCATGTGCAATGAGGTCGCGTCTACGCGCCGGCGGAATTCAGCCATGTGCGGATGGAATACGATCTCCTCATACTCGCCGGTGCGGCCGGTGGGCTGGCGCCCGGCAGACCAGAGACCACCGCTTTCCAGGTCCTGCACGTAAACCCAGGTTCCCCAGTCATCCAGGGTGGTATCGGCCCGCCAGCGCGTCAAGCGTAGTTCTTCGCCAGCGGTATAGCCGCCGCCCGCGTTGGTAATCATGGCGCTGAGTTGCCCGTTGGACAGGTAATGCACCTGTGGCATCGGCGTGTCTCCGGGCACACGCCAGGGCGCGACATCATCCAGCGGAGCTGGAGTTTGCGTCGTAACTTCTTCTGTGACGTGCGGGAACTGCGCCGGAGCATCCTGCGGAATGCGTTCCTGCAGCAGCAAGTCCACGCTTTGGATGACCGGTGCTTCGTGGAAGCGCTCGATCATCCGCCCGTCGAGCAGATAGTTGGCAATTCCCAGAAAGATCATGCCCTGATGGTGCGCCATGTATGACTGCACTACGGCATAGTCCTGGCCCAGGCTCAGCCGTTCGGGCGTATAGTCTATCGCTTCATAGAGGCCGTATTGCCCAATCCCCTTGATTTGCTCCAGGCGCTGGAGGTTATCGAGCACCGGGCGCGGGCGGAACGGCAGCGCCAGGAGGGACGCATAGGGCGTCACGACCAGGTCGTCGCCTAACCCGCGTTTCAGGCCCAGGCCGGGCACCCCGAACGCGCGATACTGGTAGTTCAGGGCGGCATCGAACGCATAGAAACCCGACTCGGAGATGCCCCACGGGACGTCTTTCTGCCGGGCATATGCGATTTGCTGATCTATGACGCTGGTGTAGGTCTGATGAAACTGGGTCCCTGGATAGGTGCGCGTCAGCAACGGCGGCATGAGATATTCGAACATCGTGCCGCTCCACGAGAGCAACGCCCGTTCGCCATCGGCAAACTGGGTCACGGGGCGGGCCAGATGGAGCCAGTGCTTCACCGGCACTTCGTTCTTGCCGATGGCGATCAGGCTGGTGAGGCGCGCTTCCGACGCGAGAAGATCATAGTAACTGTTGTCCAGTTCGCCGGTGTTAATGTTGTAACCGATGTGAAAGACATCTTTTGTGGGGCTATACAGAAAGCTGAAATCCATCGCATCAACGAAGATGCGCGCCTGTTCGGCCAGTTGCGTCAGGTCGTTGCGTATGCTCTCCACGTTGCGCGCCGATACGGTTAGTGCATTTGTGAGCGCGTCGCACCAGGCCAGGCCCTCGCGCACGGCGTTTGATTGTGGGTAGGCGGATTGCGCCAACAGCGCGCCGAGTTGGTCTGCGCGAGCTTGCACATCTTGCAAGACATCTTCCAGATCATCCCAAAGCGGGTCCGCCGGTATGGATTCCGCGACGTTTTGCCAGGCGCGTCGCAGAGAAGCGGAACTGTCTTTGGCCGTGAATATTGCGGGCGGCGCGGCAATCAATGACAACCACGGCATCCGTTCTACGCGCTCTTGGGTCATACCTTCCACGTGTTGTTGCATGCGGGATGTATAGAGGCGAATCGCACGCAGCGTGTCGGCGTCAATCTCACCGGTGCTATCGGTAACAATGGTCATGAGACAGCGATTCAATTCTTCCTGTTGCGGCCCCGATAGCTCGGTCAGCGTTGCCAGTGCGGTGGATGGGTCTTTCAGCGCGCCCTGGGCCATCTCCTCGATCTTAACAAGGCAATCATGCAGGGCGCCGATGGCGACGTTGGGTCGGCTGCCGCGTTGCGGTAAGGCATCCATTTGGTCGGCGATGATGGCGACCATATCCAATAGCCCCTGCCAGCGTTCGGGCCGCCACACGGTCGCGTGTTGGAGTTCGATGCACCCTTGTTGTAATGCGATCAACGCCCCCGCCAGGTTGCCGCTATCCACAGTTGAGACGTAAGGCGGCGGCAACGTTTGTAGATTGCCGGTATCTACCCAATTCAGGAAGTGGCCGCGGTATTGAGGCAATTTGTTCAGTGTCTCGAAAGTGAATTTCAGACGCAGGATAAGGTTCTCGATGCGGACGTAACCCAGGTCGAAAGCCGTCAAGGTCGAGAGCAGATACAGACCGATATTCGTCGGCGATGTGCGGTGTGCAACCACGCCGCGCGGTGAATCCTGGAAATGATCGGGCGGCAGCCAGTTATCTTCCGGTCCGACAAAGTTTTCGTAAAACAGCCACGTACGGCGCGCCAGCATCCGCAGTTTGCGTACTTCTTCCGGCGTCGGTGGCGTTATCTCCAGTGCAATCGGTCGGCTGATCCAGTCGGCGAGTTGGGGCGCGATGAGCCAGGTGATCAAGAACGGCGCGGCGACCCAGAACGCGGTAGGATGGAGGAACAGGATGGCGATCGTCACCAGGCTGACGAAGATGATGGTGGGTAGCATTTTCATGAGGGTCGCCGGGCTATCGTCGTCGCTGTGTTTCCTGGCAGCTTGCGCCGCAGTCGTCCATTCCAGCATCTGTTGATGCGTCACGAAGGTGCGGCCCAACGTGCGCACGATCGCGTCAAGGTTGCGCTGCGATTCGTATGGCAAGAACGCAAGGAACATGAGCCACCGCAGGATGCTGTCGCGCGTGCTCCACACGGTGTTGCGCCATGAACCTTCACTGAAAATGGCGTGCCGGGTGCTCGAAAGCAATCCGCCGGCAATCGAAATCCCCGGTATGATCAGGCTCAATGCGGTCCAGACCAGGGGCGAGCCGGGCAACATCGTCCAACCGAGGATCAAGAGCAGGAGCGATGTGGGCGCGAACAGACTGCGGCGCAGATTATCGAAGATTTTCCAGCGGTCAATCAGCGCAAGATCGTTGGGCGCGCGGCCACCCACGCGGGGCGAACGCGGCAGCAACCACGGTACAAGCTGCCAGTCACCGCGCACCCAGCGGTGGTTGCGCTTCAAATTGAGGAAATAGTGGGTGGGATAATCTTCGTAGACGACAATGTCCGTGACCAACCCGACCCGGCCGTGGATGCCTTCGAACAAGTCATGGCTAAGCAAACTATTTTCAGGCACACGACCTTCCAGGCTGCGCTCGAAGGCATCTACATCATAGATGCCTTTGCCGACGAAAATCCCCGCGCCAAAGAGATCCTGATATGCGTCTGATACAGCCAGGGTGTAGAGGTCGAGGGTATTGTCGCCGGCGGAAACACGCGTGAAGAGCGAACGTGCTACATTGACCGGTTTAATTTCAGTGCGGGGTTGCAGCACCGTGTAACCGGCGACAACCTTGCCCGTGGCAGCGTCGAACAAGGCCCGGTTGAGCGGATGCGTCAGCGTGCCGACCAGGTGCGCCGCACCGGTGCGCGGCAAAACGGTATCCGCGTCGAGCGTGATGACGTAGCGGATGTCACCCAGTTGATCCAGCGCACCAAATTGCCACGCATACGTCGTATCTGGCGCGCCGCGAAGCAAGCGATTGAACTCGTGTAATTTGCCGCGTTTGCGTTCCCAACCCATCCAGGTCTGTTGCGATGCGTTCCAGAGGCGCTTGCGATGCAGGAGGTAGAACGGCGCACGCGCGACTTTGGCATTGAGGCGCGCAACCGCGTCCTGCGCGTAGAGCAGCAGCGCCTCATCACTGGCCTCTGTTTCGTTATCGGCGTCGAGGAAATCGGTGAGCAGCACGTACACCAACTGCGGGTCCGGGTTGCGCAGGTAGTGTTGCTCCATTTCCTCGGTAAGGTGATCAATGTCCTTCCGGTCCGCGATCAGCGCCGGCACAACCAATGCAGTGCGACAGGAGCCGGGGATACCGTCCTGAAAATCGAGCTTGGGCAATGTGTGCGGCGGTAGAGTGTGTGTGACGACCCAGTTCGCAAAGCCGACGCCCGCCGTCAGCACCGGGACCAGCGCGAGCACCCAAAGAGCCATCAACGCCGGCGCGCTGCCGCCCGCGTGAATCATATAGGCGCTTACGATGCCAAGGCCCAGCAGCGCAACAATGCCCACCAGAGAGAGATAAACGCCGGTTGCGTGACGGAAGATCCCCTGTCTGGTTCTTTCCGACATCGGCGGTTGATATTCAATATCCTGTTCGAGGGTTTGTCGGCCTTCGTCAATCAGGTAGTAACCTACGTGCGCTGCGCGCGGACTATCGAGGCGCAGCGGCGGCAAATCACCCTCAAGGTCCGGCGCTGCTATCTCTGCGGCGGCCGATTCGATTGCGATAGCGGGTGCCTCAGCGGGAAGGGGGTCCAACGGTTGGCGCGCGGCCAGGTCAACTACCGTTTCGGCGATCTCCAGTTCACTGAGAAGTTCAACGCGCCGATGCAGCGTCTCAATGACCCGCCGATACTGATCACGCGTCGCGAAATTCAGGCGCGGATAAACTCCTGACGGGTCGCGAAAAAGCATCTGATGGACCAGGCTGATCTTTTCGAACAATTCGGCCCAATCGAGGCTTTCAAGTAGACGCAGGCTCGCAATCGCGTGGGCAACGGCGGTATCGTCTTGTTCAGCAGGCGCATGATTGCCTTGCCCCGCGGCGCCCCTGAATGCCGCCATAGAATCGGGCATCGCGTTGGCAGAGGCCAGGTTAGCAAGCCGGCTTGTCGCCAGCGCGATCATCTGGAGCACACCCAGCCTGAGCATGATCGGCAGCGCCCACAATTCACTGATGTTGAGCGGCTGGCGTGTTTGATAATCCAGCGCAAAACGCACAAGCTGGTCAGCATCCAACTGATAATCGGCTTCCCACAGAATTGCCAGCGCAACGGCATAGATACGGGGATAACCGCACAGGGGATCGTTGCCGCCCAACCGTGGCAACTCGACATAATAATTAGGCGGTAAATCTTGCTCAACCTGCCGCAAGGATTGCTGAATCACATAATAATTATCCAGCATCCATTCGGCGGCGTGAGAGACGACAAGACTATATTCTGCACTTTGCAGGAAATAGCGATATGCTGCTTCCAACAGATCGGCAATGGCCGGGAAATCTTGATAGAGCGGCGTGCGCGCGCAGGGATGCAGCCCCTCCTGATGCGTGGCCGCCAGTTGCTGTGCTGTTCTTGCCGATCCTTCCAAAGCTTCTGTGTTTGGCGTACTATGTTCTACGACTGCTGTCTCATCGGGCAGAGTATGTCGCGTTGTATTGTCGGGTGGCAAATGCATTGATATGAGAGGACCCTTTTTCTGTTGGAACGGTGTACGTGGCTATGGGCGGAATGCCGTCAAGATGCATTGCTTTCGTGGCGCGACTCTTTGTGACATCTTGCCAGGACCGATCCTGAATTACCAGCAGGTGCGTTGTGCCGTATGCGATGAAGCTCGCGGCGACACTGCCATACGGCCAGATGTGTTTCCCGGAGCGCCCGTGCGCGTTTAGTACCACCAGGTCAACAGGTTGTTCTTCAACGAAGCGATGCAAACTCTCGGCGACATCATCGCTTGTCAGGACATGCGTCTGCACCTCAATATCGAGACGGCGTGCAAGGTCATTGAGATAGTTTTCCGCTTGCTGTTTATTGTGGGCAATCACCCGGTCAATAAATGAATTTTCTGCGGCGTCCAAAGGCACCTGTTGAAACAGTTCCGGTTTGACGACGCCATGGACGAGCAATAACTCGGCGCCATGCTGTTTTGCAAGACGGATGGCGGCGGGCAGCACATACTCTGAGCGCACCGATCCGTCGAGGGGCACCAGAATGCGCCGATATTGAACCGGCAGTACCGGGCCGGTTGCCGGTGTTTCAGGTAATTTATAGGAACGAACCAGCAAGACGGCGATCCCTGACCGATTGATCACTTTGTTGGTGATCGAACTGATATTCCAATCGCTCAAGCCGCTACGCCCGTGGCTGCTGATCACAATCAGGTCATGCCCGTGCTCCTGCGCTTCTTCAAGGATGCGCTCGGCAGCCGGTCCTTCCTGCACCGTTTTTTCGATCACGCCGCCCCACTCACAGTTGTTGCCCAGTTCGTCGAGATAGGCGCTCGCCTCGGTGCGCTGCAATTGCCAGTTTACAGGGTTAACGAGGTCGCTGCAATCTGAAGATGACTCGATGACCCGAAACAGGGTTAAGCAAGCCTCTGGTTGACCTATTGCCAGGGCATGCGAAAGCGCGGCGGCGGCAAGGGCCGATCCATCTATTGGCACAAGTATTTTTTCAAACATGACTGCCTCCCATCATGGCAATCTACGTTGGTGATAAATCACGGTGAGGCCGCCGGCAGTTGCCGGCGGCTCCACGACCGTAGGTGATGTGTCCGGTGTGGATCTATGATCAGGACTGATCCACTCGCGGAATGTTGAACTGCTTTAGAATCTATCCGAGAATTCGTAGTATAGTCCCTTGTGGGCGTCAGAGACGGGCACAAGACTACGGAATTTCAGGATAGACTCTTATAGGTTATACGTTAACACGCCGCCCAAAGATGAGCGACAGGAGGAAGAGCGCCAGGAACACGAAGAAAACGATCTTCGCGATCTCTGTCGCCGCGCCGGCAATGCCCGCAAAGCCGAGTACGCCAGCAATGAGAGCAACGATCAATAGCACGATGGTCCACTTTAACATTTGTCCTGTCTCCTTAACCGGTTGCTGGATGTGATAGCCCGCCAACGGACTATCATGTTCATGCAACAAGCATATGCGATTCTTCGGTTAGCACACGCTGGGCCGTGTTGGGCAAGATCGAGGAAACAGGCGGTAATGGTAAGCGCAAGTTGGATTCAGGTTGGTTCTGAGATTACGACAGCTCACGATGACACGCTCTCATCTTCGGCAACCGTCTCCAGGTTGTGGATTGCAGGCCCATGAATTATTATACCATCCCTGTCAAATCTTGACCCGTGACAGGGGCAATCCCAACTCGTCTCCGCCGGGTTCCACCGCACAAAGCACCCCATATGTGTACACGCAGGTGATACCATGCTTATGGTCCCATCTTCCGATTTGTACATGGCGACATCTCTGGATCCCAGGCGGACGATCTTGCCTTCGCCCGGGGCCACATCGTTCGGGTCTGCATCCGTCAGCCGGTCGCCGATGAAATCGCGTGCGATACTGGTCGTCTGCTTGAACAACTCGGGCACATCGGTGAGGCTGACGCGGTTTGGGTCGTAAAGATCGGCCCAGGGATTCTGCCTTTCAAGGATCAGATCGCGCAGGAGCATAGCGGATGCGGTGCTGTTCGTCATGCCCCAGCCGCCGAAACCGGTCGCGACATAGACATGCTCGGCCAACGGCGTCGCTCGGCCCACGTAGGGCACCCCGTCAAGCGTCTTATTATCTTGCGTTGACCAGTGATATTCCACGGACTCGACGGGGAAACGCTCGCGCGCCCAGGCCTCGATGCGCCGGTAGCGGGCAACCGTGTCGCCGCCGTGACCCGTAACGTGTCCCTCGCCGCCGACCAGCAGGAAGTTGTCACCTTCTGCCGGGTGAAAGCGCAGCGTATGCGATGGTTCGGGGCTGATGAACATGCCGCGTGGAGCGGGCGTCTCGAGACGAACCCCCAAGACGTAGGACCGATGCGGGCTCAGGCGCGAGGCATAGAGCGCCTTATCGTTGAACGGGAAATGGCTCGCGATAATGACGTCATGCGCAGAGATGACGCCCTGATCTGTGGTGATGACGCAGGGCCGGCCTTCTTCCAAATCCATCACCCGCGTCTCTTCGAAGATGAAACTACCCTGGCCGGGAATCTCCCGAGCCAACGCGAGCAGATACTTACGTGGATGGAAAAGCGCCTGGTGGTCGAAGCGGATCGCGGCTTTGACCGGAAACGGCATCGGCGTCTCCGTGACGAAGGCGGCCGGTAGCCCCAACTGCAACGCCGCCTTTACTTCGGCTTCGATCTGATCCACCTGGTCGGCGTCCTCGGTGTAGGTGTATGCTTCCGTGCGCGTGAAGTCGCAATCTATCTTGCGCTCGCTCACGAGGCGGGCAATCTGCTCGATCGCCGTCTGGTTTGCGTTGGCATAAGCTTGCGCTTTTTCTTCTCCGAAACGACGAAGCAGATCATCGTAAATCAGTGTGTGCAGCGAGGTGATTTTGGCGGTTGTCTTCCCGGTGACGCCGTGGACAATGCGCCTGGTTTCCAGCACGGCCACCGTTTTGCCTTCGGCTTTGAGAAGCGTCGCCGCAGTTAACCCCGCGATGCCGCCGCCGATAATTGCTACGTCTACCGTCAGGCCCTCCCTCAGTGTGGGGAGATCGGTGTTCGGGGTGGTGTCGAGCCAAAGCGAAGTCGCTTTGCCGGGCAGCGAAGAACTCTGCTCAGGTGGCATGGGCTGTGTCATATCTGTATCCTCTCTTCTTGTTGAGGCGTGACCTAAATTATTGGATGTAGCCGCGGGTCTCCAGCGCTTCGAGGGCCGTTTTGCGGATCTCGCCGATCTTCACCGGTTTTTCGAGGCACTTGTAGACGCCGAGATTGTCGCCTTCGGCCCGCGTGTGCGCCGACCCGTAGCCGGTAATCCACACCATCGGCGTGTGCGGGTCGAGAGAGCGGACTCGTTGCGTTAGCTCAATCCCGTTGATGTCAGGCATCTGGATATCGGTGATAATTAAATCAAATTGACTTTTTGCAATTCTCGAGAGCGCGTCCCGACCGTTCTTGGCGGTAATGATTTCGTAATCTGGCCCCAGCGTTCCCAGCGCGGCGCTCAAGATGAATAACACCCTGGGATCGTCATCTACGATCAGTATTCGCTTCAGTTCACTCATGTTCATGCCACGCGCCCTCCCTTTTCTCTTGTCCACATGGGCGCTGCCGGCCTCGACGCGTCGCCCCGAGGCCGGCCCTCACATGCGATTTTTGATTGGCGTTGTCAGGCCCGCGTAACCAGCGGTTGCGCCGGGTCGTTCGGCAGCCATTGATCCGCCGGCGTTGGATCGCCAAAGACGTACCAGTGACTTCCATCTTCGCCGGCGGCCTGTATGGCCCGCGGGTTAGCGAGGTCCGGAATCAGCGCGGTCACTCTTGGTTCATCCAGCGCCGCCTCGTGGATCATCTGCCACGTTTCGCCGCCGTCCAGGCTCATGAAGATGCCCTGCGGCGTAAACTGTCGTTCCATGGTTCCCAGCCAATACCCCGTCGCCATGAAGATGATCCGGTCATCTTGCGGTTGAACGGTCATCGCGGTCACTTCCGGCAGCGTATTGGTCTCCGGATTTACCACCGGCGTGAGCGCGGCCCATGTGGTCCCTGTGTCGGCGCTGCGAAATGCGCCACTGTTCAGCGTCCCCAGGTAGACCAGGCCCGCAGTTTGCTGGCTCAGCGTGAGCGCGGTCGGCCAATCGGGCAGGCCGCTCACGGCCTCCCAGGTTTGGCCCGCATCCGTGGAGCGATACACTGCCTGATCGGTGAGCGCCAGCGCCAACTGAGGATCCGCTGTTGTAGAAATGACATCTACCACGTTGCCGGGTATGGCGCCGACCTGGCTCCAATCGCGATCGGCGACCGTGCCGCGCCAGATGTCTGCAACCTGATCTGAGCGTTGCACCCAGAGATAGACCCAATCCGGGACCGGCTGGAGTTGTTCTGTTTGCGTATCATGCATCGCTTGAGTAGGGAACTGAGCGCCCAACCCGATCACCGTGGCGATCATGGCGATGGTTGCTAACTTAGCCATAGTCATCCTCTTTCTGCTTGCCATGCCGCAAGAACTTCTTTCGCGACAGAACGTGGCTAAAATGACCACTCGTGGTTTGATCTTACCAGAAAGCGGGGCAAGCAACCGCTGGGCGCGGTTAGCCTTGCTTATGTGTTCCGTTACGAAGCGTTGGACTTTGGTTTGATCGGGAGCTTAAATACAAAAGCCACGGCGTGACCGTGGCTTTATTCACACAACCGACGGATCTCAGATCGGCGCAGAGACGCTATTCGGCGAAGCGATAGCCTATGCCGCGCACGTTCAGAATGTGACGGGGCTTCGAAGGTTCCGGCTCGACGCGCTGGCGCAACTGGTAGACGTACCATTTGATAATGTCGCGTGCCTCGTATTCATATTCAGGACTGTAATCACGCACCACGGCCACCAGTTCTTTGGTGGTGACGACCTCAGGGGCCTTCTGAATCAGATGGGTCAGCAGCGCGAGTTCGCGTGGCGAGATGTCCAACGGCTGCCCGTTATACGCTGCGGTGTGGCGTTGCAGGTCAATGGTAAACGCGCCCTTCTGCAAAACGGGCGCTTCGGCGGCCGCCTCTTCCGATTCGCGCAGTTTTTTCCGCCGGTATAAGGCTTCCTGGACCGCCTTGCGGACCTCTTCCGGCTTGACCGGTTTGAGCAAATAGCCGTCTACGCCCTCGCGGATCGCCTCGACGGCGGATTCCAGGCTGCCGTGTGCGGTGAGCATGACCACGACCGTCGCCGGCCAGCGCCAACGGACGGCTTCCAGCACGCGTTGGCCGTCTATTGCGCCGCCGAGCATCAGGTCCAACAGGAGCACATCGAAGGGTGTGTCATGCAGCAAGTCCAGGGCTTCTTCGCCGCTGGATGCGGTGGTGACCGTGTGCCCCACACGCTGCAAAGTCTCTTTCAGCACGAACCGAATCCGCTCTTCGTCGTCCACAATCAGCGTGCTGATTGACTCATCCATCCTGGCCTCCTGTTGTTGCGTCTTCCGCGGCTTCCTGCACGGGCAACCACACCGTAAATGTCGCCCCGTGCCCCACCTGACTTTCGACCTCGATGCGCCCGGCGTGCTCCTCGACGATGGTTTTGCTGATGTGCAGGCCCAGGCCCAACCCGTCAAGCCGGGTACTCCTGAACGGTTCAAAGAGATGCGACAGCAGGTCGGGCGCAATGCCGATGCCGGTATCGGCGAAGGTCACGCATAGCCCGTTCGGGTTCGCCGTACAGTTTGTGCTCACGCGTAAGCGGCCGCCCTGGGGCATGGCTTCGATCGCGTTGAGGATCAGGTTAAGAAAAACCTGGCGTATCCGATCCGGCGCGATGACGGCGGTCGGCAGGTCGGCCTGAGGTTCCCATTCGATCGCGACCCTCTGGGTGTCACAGCGCTTTTTGTTCAGCAACAAGACCTTCTCGACCAGTTGGTTGAGCTGCGTCGGTTCCTTTTCCTTCGGTGTGGACTTCCGGCTGATGTCTCGCAACTGCGCCACGATCTCCGCGGCGCGCTCCAGTTCTTCGATGGCGATTTCGATGAACATGGACACGTCATCGTCCGGCTCGATCATTTCGGCGGCCAGCCCCAGCGAACCGATCACCGCTTGGAGCGGATTGCTGATTTCATGGGCCAGAGATGCGCCGAGTTGGCCGGCGAGGGCGAGTTTTTCCGCCTCGATGAGCGCCTCGCGCATCTGTTTTTCTTCGGTGATGTCATCCACCAGCTTGATCGCATATGGGCTTCGGTTGGGCGTCTTGCGCACCAGGGATGCGGTTGGGCGCACCCAGAGCATTGAGCCGTCCTTACGAATATAGCGTCTTTCTACCCTGTAATGATCGCGTTCGCCTTCGATCATTTCCTGAAACAACGTATCCGGCGCGTGGTCGTCGTCCGGATGCACGAACTGGGCGATGTTCATGCCCCTGAGTTCTGCGGCATCATAGCCCAGCATTTTCTGTAATGCCGGGTTCGTGACCATCACTTTGCCTTGCATATCCACCAGGGCGATGCCTATCGCCGCGCTTTCCAGGATGGTGCGAAAAAGCATATCACTGGCGCGCAGCGCTTCCGTGCGCCGGGCAACGCTTTGTTCCAGTGCTTCGGCATGTTGCTCGACGCGTTGATGCAGGTCGGCCTGATGGATGGCGATGGCCAACTGGTCGGCAATTTCACGGGCAATCTCTGCCCGTTCCTCCGTCAACGGTTCCAGGTTCATCATGCCCAGATTCAGCGAACCGATCAGCTTATCTTGAACGATAAGCGGAACGCTGACTATGCTTTGCACCCCCTCTGCGCGTAAGGTCTCCAGCACATCCGCAGGTGATGTTTGCGCATTGAGGTCTTCAATGGTCGAGATTTTGCCCTGCTCGAGTTCATTTATGAGCCAGTTCCATTCCAACGGTAGACGTTGCCCTTTGCCCAGCATCGTCTGGCGATCCGTATAGACGGCGAGCAAGAGCGCCTCGCCGGCCTCTTTATCATAGAGGGCCACCGTCGCGCGCGGACAGTCCAGTAACTGCCGGGTATAGGGTAAAACGGCCTCGGCGATTTCTTCGGCCGAATACGCGGCGCGCATCGCGCGACTGACTTCATTCAAGAATTTGAGTCGTTCCGCCTGTTTCGTCAGCGTTTGCCGGTTGTGTTCCTGTTCGGTGACGTCACGCACGATCGCCAGGATTGTATTAACCGTGTGATCGCGATCCGGTTCGGGGGCCAGGCGCACGTCGTAATAGCGCTTGCCCCGCGATGCCGACATGAAATCGAATTGGAAACGCCGCTGTTCGCCGGTTGCCAACACCTGGGCAATCGCTTGCTCCCAACGCGCCACGAGTGGGGCAGACAGCCCCAGTTCAGCATTGGTCTTGCCGATGAAATGCTGCGCCGGCCGCCCCGTGATTTCTTCGATCCGTGGATTGATATAGATATAGCGCCGGTTCCGGTCGAGGCGGGCGATCATGTCGGGCGCGTTTTCAACGAGCGCCTGGAACGTTGGCTCATATTGATTGAAGGCGACCGGAGTCGCGCGCGCAGCGGCTTCGGCGTGCAATTTACCCAGCGTTGCCAGCGCCAGATCAAGTTCGGCCTGATGCTGCGATGGCAAAGACGCGACCTCACGCAGTTGTCGCAATGGCTCGATGACACTATCCAGCCGGCTCAATGTGTCGTCCGAAGACTTTGAGGATGGATTGCTTTTCAAAGTCACGCTCCAGTGTGCCTCAGTGTGGTTAGCCCCTGTATATTAACATATGCGCGAGGTGTATACAAGCACAAATCGTCGCAAGATGCAGAATCTTACGGCGATCAGGTCCCACTTGCAACCAACCGCTAACCCTGACAACCAAGCGCAAATCTACCCAACCTATCCCCGACGGTTGCGAAGCGCAGCATCTGATAGCATGTAAGAAAGAAGTGGAGGAAACGATGCAAGAATATCAATACATGATCATCGGTGGGGGCATGGCGGGCGGCAGCGCGGTGGATGCGATTCGTGAGGTTGATTCACAGGGAACGCTGATTCTGATCACGCAGGAACCGCATCGCCCATATGAACGCCCGCCGCTCTCGAAAGACTTCTTGATGGGCAAGGCGGATTTGCGGGATGTCTATCTGGAACCGCCCGCGTATTATGATGAGCACGCTGTGGTGATTCGCAGCGGCGCGCCGGTTAACGAGATCAACCCGGACGCCCAATCGGTCACGCTGGATGACGGCAGCACGGTTCACTATCAAACGCTTTTGCTGGCGACGGGTGGGTCTGCCCGGCGCCTGGCGATGCCCGGCAATGCCCTGCCCGGCATCTTTACCTTGCGGACGATTGAGGATGCGGAACATATCCGGCGAGCGGCTGAGCAGGGGAAGCGCGCGCTCGTGCTCGGCGGCAGCTTTATCGGAGCTGAGGTGGCGTCTTCGTTGGCGCAATCAGGCGTTAAAGTCACGATGGTTTATCCCGATGACTACCTGCTGCAAGGGATCGCGCCGCATGACCTGAGCCTGTATTTGCAGAAGCTTTATACAGAACGTGGCGTGCATCTGCTGCCGCGCACGACGGTGGAGCGTTTCAACGGGCAAGAGGTTGTCGCGCAAGCTGTCCTGGATAATGGCGAAACGCTGGATGTGGACCTGGTCGTGATGGGCGTCGGCATCCGGTTGAATACCGGGCTGGCGCGCAAGGCTGGTCTGGAAATGGATGATCAAGAAGGGGTGATCGTGGATGAGCTTCTGCGCACCAGCGACCCGCATATTTACGCGGCGGGCGATATCGCCGCGTGGCCCGATCCGACGTTTGGCCGGCTGCGCGTCGAGCATTGGGATGTGGCGAAAAATCAGGGCCGGCGCGCCGGGCTGAACATGGCCGGTGCGCGCGAGCCTTATACCACGCTGCCCTATTTCTTCTCCGACTTGTTCGATCTGAGCTTCGAAGCATGGGGCAACCTGAAGTCGTGGGATACGACCGTGCTGCGCGGTTCGCTGGAAAGCGGCAGCTTCGCCTACGTCTATTATGACGCCAGGCGCATGGTCGGCGTCCTTGCGGTTGGCCTGCCCGATGAGGAGCGCGACGCCATGCAGGCGCTCGTCAGGGCGCGGGCCCCGTTGGAGGATATGTCGGAGTAGTGCATCTCGTTTGGTGGGAGGTGCATGTCACTGACGGGGCAACCCACCGCAATGTAACCCCCGCGGAGTGCGCATCTGACGCCAGTGGCGTGCGCACTCCGCGGCGTTAATTCGCCCCCGGCCCTCGGCCATCAGTCATTGCCCCTCACCCCGACCCTCCCCGGATTACCGGGGACAGCGTCTCCCAAAGGGCGAGGGCGGCGGCGGCCATCCGCTATCAGCCATCAGCTATCCGCCAAACCCGCCGCCGAGTCCGCGTCGAGAAACAGGTGCGCGTGCGGCGTCTGGCGCAGGATCGAGCCGGGGCAGTCCTCGGTGATCGGCCCGCGCAGCGACTGCGCGACCGCGTCCGCTTTGCGCGCCTCGGGCACGATCGCCAGCACCCGCCCCGCGGCCAGCAGCGCCGGGATGGTCAGGGTGATGGCGTGCGTGGGCGTTTCGTCCAGGCTCACAAAGTGACCCTCGCCTACCTGCTGGCGGCGCGAGCGTTCGTCCAGCTTGACCACCTTCACCCAGCGCGGGTCGTCGAAATCGGCGTAGGGCGGGTCGTTGAAGGCCAGGTGGCCGTTCTCGCCGATGCCCAGCGCGCACAGGTCGGCGGGATGGGCGCGCAACAGCGCCTCATACGCGCGACAGGCCGCCTCCACGTCCGCCGCCTCGCCGGGGACGGGGTAGAACGCCTTGATCGGCACGTCATCGAGCAGATGGCGGCGCAGGAAGGTTGGGAAGCTGGCCGGATGGCCGGGCGGCAGGTTGATGTACTCGTCCATGTGGAAGACGTTGACCGCCGCCCACGGGATGTCGGGTTGGGTGCGCAGGGCTTCGAGGAAGGTCAATTGCGAGTTGCCGGTGGCGATGATGATGTTGGCGACGCCGCGCGCGGCGACGGCGGCCCGGACGACCTCCGCGGCCTCCGCGGCCGCGGCTGTGCCCAACGCCTCATTCGTGGCGTAGACACTCACCGGCAGTTGGTCTACCCGGGTTGAAGATAAGAGTTGTGTTGACATAAAATTGCTCCTGCGTGATTCAAAAGCTCACCAGAAACCGGGTTTCTCGAAGAAACCCGGTTTCTTTCATCAGCCATCGGCCACCTGCCACGCGCCGCCGAGCATGACGCGGGGGGCGGCGAACGCGTCGTCGAAGAGCACGATGTCGGCGCGCTTGCCCGGTTCCAGCGAGCCACGGTCGGCGTCGGCGCCGATGATGCGCGCGGGCGTGAGGGTCGCCATGCGGAACGCCTCAACCGGCGGGATGCCCACCACGTCCATCAGCACGGGCAACATCTGCGGCAGCAGCGTGGCGCTGCCCGCGAACGCCGAGCGGTCGAACATCATGCCCACGCCATCGCGCACCTCGTAGGACATCCCGCCCATGACGTAAGTGCTGCCTTCGGGCAGTCCGGCCCCGGCCAGCGCATCCGAGACGGCGCACAGGCGATCGGGGCCGAGGCATTTGTAGGCCAGGCGCATCAGGGTGGGGGGCAGGTGACGGTTGTCGGCGATCATTTCGGCGGTGAGCCCGTCGAAGGTGAGGGCCGCTTCGAGCACGCCCGGCCTGCGCCACGGCCCCTCGCGCACGACCGTGGACATGGCGCTCCAGAGGTGGGTGACGTGGCGCAGCCCGGCCCGCATGGCGGCGAGCACGTCCGTGTCGTGCGCGTTGCTGTGCCCGACTGCCGGCGTGACCCCGGCCGCGTTCAGCGCGGCGACCAGTTCGAGCGCGCCCGGCAATTCGGGGGCCAGCATGAAGACGCGCAGGATGTCGGCATATGCGAGCAGCGCGGCCGCCGATCCGTCGTTCGCGGCGCGCACGCACGAGGCGTCCAGCGCGCCCTTCTGCGCCACGTTGACGTAAGGGCTTTCCAGATATGCGCCCAACACCTGCGCCCCGCCCCGTTCTGCGGCCATCCACTCCCGGCAGAAAGCCAGCCCTTCGGTCAGGTTGGGCGTCGGCGCGAAGGTCGCCAGCAGCGCGGTGGTCCCGCGGCGCAAGTTCTCCGCGGTGATGGTCGCCCAGGCTGCGGCGTCCGGCTCGTTGAAGGTATGGCGCAGCGCGCCGTGGATGTGGATGTCCACCAGGCCGGGGGCAATCCAACGGCCCCCCGCGTCGAAGGCCGGCGTGTCCGCGCCCAGGTCGCCGGGGCGGGCCAGCCCCGTGATGCGCCCATCCGCGACCAGCAGCGCCCGGTCGGTGACGATGCGGTCGGGCAAGACGATCCGCCCATTGATGAGGGCCAGGTTCGGCGTGCGTCCGTCAAGAGGCGTGGCAGGATGTTGTTGCATGTTCATTGTGTTTGCCTGACGTAAAGGCTGCCGCGATTATACCGCCAACGCGCGGGCGCTGCAATGTGGGCCAACGGGCGAGGGAACCGGGCGCACAGGACGTGCAACGCACTTCCGAAGTGCGTTGCACGTGACGATCGGCTTTTTGACAACCCGCGCGCATGGGGCTATAGTGACGCGTGGCCCGCGCACCGCGCGGGCTGACCGCTATGACGGATCGCAAACACCTCACTCGCTTCGCCTGGCTTTCCGTGGCTGCGGCGCTGCTCACCATCGGCCTGAAGTTTGCGGCCTATGCGCTGACCGGCTCCGTCGGTCTGCTTTCGGATGCGCTGGAATCGGGCGTGAACCTGGTGGGCGCGCTGATGGCGCTGGCGATGCTGACCGTGGCCGCCCGCCCCGCCGACGAAGAGCACGCCTACGGCCACAGCAAGGCCGAATACTTCTCCAGCGTGGTCGAGGGGACGCTGATCGTGCTGGCCGCGATTGCCATCATTGTCGCGGCCGTCCCGCGCCTCATCAATCCGGTCCCGTTGGAGAAGGTGGGCATCGGCCTCGCGGTTTCGGCGATTGCTTCGGTGATCAACTTCGTTGTCTCGCGCATCGAGATGCGCGCTGCGCGCAAGTATGATTCGATCACCCTGGAGGCGAACGCGCGCCATCTGATGACCGACGTCGTGACTTCCATCGGCGTGATCGTCGGCGTGGCGGCGGTGGCGCTCAGCGGCTGGCTGCGGCTCGACCCGCTCATCGCGTTGCTGGTCGCCGTCAACATCATCTGGACGGGCGTGCAGCTCGTGCGCGAATCAACGTCGGGGCTGCTGGACGCGGCGTGGCCCGTCGATGAGCAGGAGGCGTTGCAGGCGACCCTCGATGCCTACCGGCGGCAGGGCGTGCAGTTCCATGCGCTGCGCACGCGACAGGCCGGGGCGCGGCGCTTCGTCTCGATGCACGTGCTGGTGCCGGGCAGTTGGTCGGTGCAGCGCGGCCACGAGCTGGTCGAATCCATTGAAGAAGCCGTGCGCCAGATTCTTCCCGGCGCCACCGTCTTCACCCACCTCGAACCCCTTGACGACCCCGCTTCGTGGCAAGACCAGAAACTCGACCGCCAAAGCATCCCCTGACAATTACTTCCGACTTGCCCCGCTTGACCTAACCATCTTTTTTTCTTGCCTTGACATCCAATCCGAGTAGTGGTATCGTTTCATTACGATGAATCCTATTGCTTTAGTAGACTTTTGGGGCTAACGTGAAACTCTCAAAACGCGGGGAATACGGGTTGCGGGCGATGGTTGCGCTGGCATCGCAACCGTCGGCGAGAGACCTTCTCCAGGCGAAGGAGATTGCCGAACGGGAGAGGATCCCCGTCAAGTTCTTGGAGCAGATCTTGTTGGCGCTAAAGAACGCAGGGCTGCTGGGCAGCCGCAGCGGCGCAGGCGGCGGCTACTACTTGGCGCGGTCTGCCGACCAGATCACCCTGGGACAGATCGTGCGGGTGCTCGACGGGCCGCTGGCCCCCATTCGCTGCGTGAGCAAGGTGGCTTACGAGCCGTGCGCCTGCCCGGACGAGAATACCTGCGGGCTGCGGTTGGTGATGCTCGATGTGCGCAACGCGATCAGCGACATCCTTGATCAAACCACGCTTGTAGACGTCGCCCGTCGTGTGGAACTGGTTCGAGTCGCGAAGGCTGATTGATATCGCTGATTGAGACCTTCGAGGTCTGCTTGACCTCGGGGGTCGCTGTCACCACCTAAATCCTACTAATTCTGTAGGAATACTCTGAATTATCGCGAATCTCACAACCTACGGGAGGATCAAATGAAGCAGACGCGTGGTCTTGGAGCGATCGCTGCCATGCTAATCGCGCTGGCGCTGCTCCTGGGCGGTTGCTCCGCACCGGCTTCCTCAACAATTCTGGCCGGAGAGGAACTGAAGGGTACCATCACGGTTTCGGGGGCATTCGCGCTTTACCCGATGGTGATCCGCTGGGGCGAGGAGTTCACGAAGCTGCATCCCGGCGTGCAGTTTGACATTTCGGCGGGCGGTGCGGGCAAGGGTATGACCGATACACTGAGCGGCGCGGTGGACATCGGCATGGTGTCGCGCGATGTCGCCCCTGAAGAGGAGGCGCAGGGGGCCTACTGGGTGGCCGTGACCAAGGACGCGGTGTTCCCCGGCGTCAACGAGAAAAACCCCGTCCTGGCCGACCTGCTGGCGAAGGGGGTCACCCGCGAGACCTTCGAGAAGATCTACATCACCGGTGAGATCACCACATGGGGCCAGGTGGTGGGCCGGCCCGAAGTGACTGATCCGATCCACGTTTACACGCGATCGGATGCGGCGGGCGCGCCGGATGTCTGGGCGAAATACCTGGGCAAGAAGCAGGAGAACCTGCTGGGCATCGGTGTTTTCGGCGATCCGGGACTGGCGGAGGCCGTAGTTAAGGACCCGCTGGGCATCGGGTATAATAACCTGAACTACGCTTACGATCCGGCCGGCGGCAACCCGGTCGCGGGGATCGCGATCATCCCGCTGGACGCCGACGCCGACGGGACGGCCGGCGCCGGCGAGATGCTGGAGACGAAGGCCGAGGCTGTGGACGCCGTCAAGAGCGGCAAGTACCCCTCGCCGCCGGCGCGCCTGCTGAACCTGGTGACGAAGGGCAAGCCCTCTGGCCCGACGCTGGCTTTCATCCAATGGATTGTGGGCGACGGCCAGAAGTATCTGGACGAAGTGGGCTACGTGCCCCTGACGCCCGAGCAAGTGGCTGCGGCGGAAGGTAAGCTGAAATGACCGGATGTAATCTGTGGAGCAGGTGACGACGCAGACCGCCGCCGGGCGACCGGGGCGGTCTGCCCTCGTCCGGCGGCATCGGAAGGAGAACGTCTCGGCGTGGCTGTTCGGGATGCTCTCGCTCTTCCCGCTGGTTCTCACCGTCGTCATGGGACTGGTGTTGGCAGTGCGGGCGCGCCCCATCACCGAGGGCAGCACGGTCTGGGAACTGCTGACCGGGCGCACCTGGCTGCCGCTGGAAGGGCAGTTTGGCTACTTCCCGTTCATCGCCGGGACGCTGTGGGTGACGACGCTGGCGATGCTAATCGCCGTGCCGCCGGCGATCTTCACCACCATCTACCTGGCCGAGTATGCCAACGCACGGGTGCGGGAGGTGACGAAGCCGCTGGTGGACCTGCTGGCGGCGATCCCGTCGGTGGTGTATGGCGTCTGGGGCGTCATCGTGATCGTCCCACTGGTGGGCGACCGGCTGGCGCCGTGGCTGAGCAGTTGGCTGGGGTTCATTCCCCTGTTCGACTCGGATAACCCGACCGGGTACAGCGTGCTTTCGGGCAGCCTGGTGCTGGCGCTGATGGTTGTCCCCGTCATTATCGCGATCAGCTACGAGGTGATCGTGACGGTGCCGCGCGGGCTGCGCGAGGCGGCGCTGGCGCTGGGTACGACGCGCTGGCAGGCCATCACACATGCGGTGCTGCCGAAGGCGCTGCCGGGGATCGCCGCGGCGGTGGTGCTGGCCTTCTCCCGCGCTTTCGGCGAGACGATGGCCGTGCTGATGGTGGTGGGCAATGTCGCCCGCGCGCCGTCCTCCATCTTCGATCCGGCCTACCCGCTGCCCGCGTTGATCGCTAACAACTACGGGGAGATGATGTCCATCCCCTTGTACGATTCGGCGCTGATGGGCGCGGCGCTGATATTGCTGGTGGTAGTGCTGATCTTCAACGTCATCTCGGTGCTGGCGCTGCGCAGCGCCGTCAGGAGAGCCGCGGCGTGACAGGAAACCGCACTGTATTTACCGGAAAGCGCACCGGCTCTAAACGCAAGCACCTCGAAGAGCGCTTCTTCAAAGGGCTGATGCTGCTCTCCTGTCTGGCGGTGGCCGGCGGGCTTGGCGCCATCCTGCTCACGGTGGTCGTTAAGGGGCTGCCGGGGCTGAGCTGGGAACTGCTGACGCAGACGCCGAAGGGGGGCTTCTATCTGGGTAAGGAGGGGGGCATCCTGAACGCCATCGCCGGGTCGCTGTACCTGGCGCTGGGCGCGACGGCGCTGGCAGCGCTGATCGCGCTGCCCATCGCCCTCTACCTGGAGGTGTACGCGCCGGGGTCGCGGCGGGCGGCGGTGATCCGGCTCTCGCTGGACGTGATGTGGGGCATCCCGTCCATCGTCTACGGCGCGTTCGGTTTCACCGTGATGATGCTGGTGGGGTTGCGCGCCTCGCTGCTGGGCGGCATCCTTACGCTGACGCTGCTGGAGCTGCCCATCATGGCGCGGGCCATGGACGAAGTCATCAAGATGATCCCGATGGAGCTGAAGGAGTCCTCTTTCGCGCTCGGGACGACGCGCTTCGAGGCGGCGGTGAAGATCATGGCGCGGCAGGCGCTGCCGGGGATCGTGACCGGGATGCTACTGGCCTTCGGGCGCGGGATCGGCGACGCCGCGTCAGTGCTGTTCACCGCGGGCTTCACCGACCGGATGCCTACGTCGCTGTTCCGGCCGGTCGCGTCGCTGCCCCTGGCGGTCTTCTTCCAGTTGGGGATGCCTTACAAAGAGGTGCAGGAGCGCGCCTACGCCTCGGCGCTGGTGCTGACGGTGATCGTGCTGGGCGTGAGCCTGGGGTCGCGGTTGTTGGCGCGGCGGCTGGCGCGCAACGTGGTGCAATGACCCACCCATCCACCATAAGTCATGAACCCCGATCAGTTCCGGGGCCGTCGAGGAATCGCCATGAATGACACGCATATCTCCGTCCGTGACCTGAACGTCTACTATGGTAAGCACCAGGCGCTGTGTGACATCAACGTCGAGATCCCGCGCAACAAGATCACGGTGATATTGGGGCCGTCGGGCTGCGGCAAGACCACCCTGCTCAAGAGCCTGAACCGGCTGCTCGATATCACCGACGGTGTGCGGGTGACGGGGCAGGTGTTGCTGGACGGGATAAACATCTACGATCCGGCGGTGGATGTGACCGAGGTCCGCAAACGGGCGGGGCTGCTGTCGCAGCGGCCGTATCCGCTGCCGATGTCCGTTTACGACAACGTGGCTTTCGGGCCGCGGGTGCATGGCCTGACACGCGGACGCGACATGGACGCCGAAGTGCAGCGCCACCTGGAGATGGCAGGGCTATGGGATGAGGTGAAGGATCGGCTGCATGCGCCGGCGGCGCGGCTCTCCGTGGGGCAGCAGCAGCGACTGTGCCTGGCGCGCGGGCTGGCGGTGGAGCCGGAGGTGATCCTGGGTGACGAGCCGACCTCGGCGCTGGACCCGATCTCGGCGCAGCACATCGAGGCACGGCTGCTGGAGCTGCGCGAGTTGTATACCATCGTGCTGGTGACGCACATCCTGCGGCAAGCCCGGCGGCTGGCCGATTACGTCGTGTTCATGTACCTGGGCGACCTGGTGGAGGACGGCCCGGCAGCGCAGGTGTTCGCGCACCCACGCGAGGAGCGCACGCGCGCGTATTTAAGCGGCGAGTTCTGAGCCAACCGCCATACCAGACACACTCAACTCACCCCCAACACGCGGGCGAGGTTGCCGCCCAGCACCTTGGCCTGTGTCTCCGCGTCGTGGTCGCGGAGGAGGGCGCGGTATTTCGCCAGCTCGACGTGCATCAGGTTGAACGGCATGTCGCTGCCGAAGCAGAGGCGATCGGGGCCGAGCGCGGCGATGGCGTTCAGGATGGGGCGCTCGCCGATCTCGCTGCCGATCAGGGTGATGTTGGGGTGCGCCAGCGCCACTTCGATGGCCGACCGGTCGAGCGAGGGCTTGCCCGCGCCGCCCATGTGGATCATCAGGAACGTGACCTCCGGGAAGCGCGCGGCGATCTTCGCCAGCCGGTAGGGGTGCGTGTTCTCGTAGAAGTCCGCGCCGATGTGGAAGCCGATCGGCTTGCGATAGCGCGCGGCCTGCTCGATCAGCGGTAGCACCTCCGGCGCATCAATCACGTAGTCGTCCTGCGCGCCGTTGAACTTGACCCCGTAGAACCCGTACTCCTCGAAGCCGCGCCGGATTTCCGTCTCCGCCGCTTCCACGCCCAGCCGCGGGTTGGCCCACCCGAAGCCCAGCAGCCGGTCGGGGTGAGCGCGCATCGCCTGAGCGACCGCGCGGTTCTCCGGGCGTATGTCGCGGTCATAGGGCGGCTTCAGCCAGACCAGCGCCTGATCCACCCCCGCGCGATCCATCTCGCCCAGCAGCTCATCCGCCGTCATCGCCAGCCCGTCCCACTTGTGAGAAGAAATGTGGCAATCCGCATCAATAATCATGTCGTCCTCCTGAACCCCAATTTACCACGAAGAAACGAAGAAACGAAGAAGACAAGTAGGCAAGTAAATTAAATAAGGAGACAAGGAGATAAGTAGATAACAAGCGGTTCTTGTTTCCTTGTCTACTTGTCTCCTTAATACCCTTCTCTTCTTCGTTTCTTCGTTTCTTCGTGGTGACCGGTCCCCGTTTTTTAACAATTGACAACATACGGCAAAACGTGTTATATTCGACCACGCCTCGCTAACAGGCTACCTCAGCATTGCCCGCTTAATGACGAGCCCTCCCGCGCAGGGTCGCGCACCATCCGACGGAATGAACGCGACCACCGGTGCGCCACGCCCACCGGTTTGACCTACCTATTTTGCGCCAGCGCGGACGGGCATCTATCTAATGTATATACCTGACCCCAAATTACTTGCAGGAACGCTCTATTCTCCCGAACACGAGCACGACGCGTGCGGCGTCGGGATGGTAGTTGACATAAAAGGCCGCAAGTCCCACCGGATCGTGCGCGAGGCGCTGGCGGTGCTGGTGAACATGAAGCACCGCGGCGCGCTGGGCAGCGAGCCTAACACCGGCGACGGCGCCGGCATCCTGATGCAAATCCCGCACGACTTCCTCGCCGCGGAGTGCGCCGCGCTGGGCTCCACGCTGCCCGCGCCCGGCGACTACGGCGTCGGGATGCTCTTCATGTCGCGTGACCCCGACCGGCGATTGGCCCACGAACTGCAACTCGAAGCGATCATCCGGCGTGAGGGGCAGCGCGTGCTGGGCTGGCGCACCGTCCCCACCGAGGACGCGACCCTGGGCGAGACCACCCGCGCCTCCGAGCCGTTCGTCCGCCAACTGTTCATCGGCAAGAGCGCCGACCTGCCCGACGAAGCGGCCTTCGAGCGCAAGCTCTTCGTCATCCGGCGCGTGGCCGAGAACGCCATCCGTTACCCTGCGACGGGCGGCGACGAGGAGTTCTACGTCGCCAGCCTCTCGTGCCGCACGGTCGTCTATAAGGGGATGTTGACTGCCGAGCAGGTGGGCGAGTTCTACCCCGAGCTGGCGCACCCGGCGGTGGCTTCGGCGCTGGCGCTGGTACACTCGCGCTTCAGCACCAACACCTTCCCCAGTTGGGCGCGCGCCCAGCCCTTCCGCTATATGATGCACAACGGCGAGATCAACACCATCCGCGGCAACCAGAACTGGATGAAGGCCCGCCAGCAGGTCTTCCGGTCGGAGTTGCTGGGCGCTGACCTGGGCCGCGTGCTGCCCGTCATCAGCCCCGACGGCAGCGACTCGGCCATGTTCGACAACACCATGGAGTTCATGACCCTGGCCGGGCGGACACTGCCGCACTCGGTGATGATGATGATCCCCGAACCGTGGTGCAACGACGCGGAGATGTGCGCCGAGAAGCGCGCCTTCTACGAGTTCCACGCGGGGCTGATGGAACCGTGGGACGGCCCCGCCTCCATCGTCTTCACCGATGGGCGGCTGGCCGGCGCGGTGCTGGATCGCAATGGCTTGCGCCCCTCGCGCTACTACATCACCGACGACGACATGCTCGTGCTGGCCTCCGAGGTCGGCGTGGTGGACGTTCCGCCGGAGTCGGTGGTCGAGAAGGGGCGGCTGCGCGCCGGGCGCATGTTGCTGGTGGATACCGAGGAAGGCCGGCTGATCTCCGACCAGGAGATCAAGCACCGGGTCGCCGGCGAGTACCCGTACAAAGCGTGGCTCGACGCGAACCTGATCAACCTGGCGGACGCGCCCGACCCCGCGCCGTTCGAGCAGCCCGAACCGGCCCCGCTCGTCCGGCGGCAACTGGCGTTCGGCTACACCTACGAAGACCTGAACCTGATCCTCGCGCCGATGGCACGCGATGGCGTCGAGCCGATCGGCTCGATGGGCAACGACACGCCGCCCGCGATCCTCTCCGACCAGCCGCAGCCGCTCTACAGCTATTTCAAGCAACTCTTCGCGCAGGTCACCAACCCGCCGCTCGACGCCATCCGCGAGGAGATCGTCACCAGCAAGTCGGTGGCGCTGGGCGCGGAGGGCGACCTGCTGCATCCGGGGCCGGAGAACTGCCGCCAGGTGGTACTGGAGCATCCCATCCTGAGCGACGCCGATTTCGCCCGCCTCCGGGCGCTGGACTTACCGGGGCTGCGCGCGGTCACGTTGCCCGCGCTCTTCCGGGCGCGCGGCGGCGCGGACGCGCTCACCGCGGCGCTGGATGAGCTGTTCCGCGCGGCGGACGCGGCCATCGCGGAGGGCGCGAGCATCCTGATCGTCTCGGATCGCGGCGTGAACCGCGACCTTGCGCCCATCCCGGCGCTGCTGGCGCTCTCGGGGCTGCACCATCACCTGATCCGCCAGGGCACGCGCACGCAGGTGGGCCTCGTGGTCGAGTCGGGCGAGCCGCGCGAGGTACACCATTTCGCCCTGCTCATCGGCTACGGCGCGGGGGCGATTTACCCCTATCTGGCCTACGAGACGCTGCGCGACATGATCGAACGCGGGCTGCTGAAGGACGTGACGCCGGAGAAAGCCGCGGCGAACTACGCCAAGGGCATCGTCAAGGGCGTCGTCAAGGTGATGTCGAAGATGGGCATCTCGACCATTGACGGCTATCGCGGCGCGCAGGTGTTCGAGGCGTTAGGGCTGGGCCATGCGGTGGTGGATCGCTATTTCACGTGGACGGCGTCGCGCATCGGCGGGGCCGGCATGGAGGTGATCGCCGCGGAGGCGCTGCGCCGCTATGACCGGGCCTTCTATGACCGCAACCCGCATCAGACGCTGGACACCGGCGGGAACTATCAGTGGCGCTCCGACGGCGAGCACCACGTCTTCAACCCGATCACAGTACACATGCTGCAAAAGGCGTGCCGCACCGGCGACTACGGCGTCTTCAAGGAATACACCCACATGCTCGATGCGGCGGGGCCGCGTCCGGCGCACCTGCGCTCCATGCTGGAACTCAAGCCCTCCGGCGCGCCCGTCCCCATCGAGGAGGTCGAGCCGGTGGATGCTATCGTGCATCGCTTCAAGACCGGCGGCATGTCCTACGGCTCGATCAGCCTGGAGGCGCACCAATCGCTGGCGATTGCGATGAACCGGCTGGGCGGTAAGAGCAATTCGGGCGAGGGCGGCGAAGATCGGGCGCGCTATACCCCCGAGCCGAACGGCGATTCCCGCTCCAGCGCTATCAAGCAGGTGGCATCGGGGCGCTTCGGCGTCACCAGCGAGTACCTGGTGAACGCCAAAGAACTCCAGATCAAGATCGCCCAGGGCGCGAAGCCGGGCGAGGGCGGCCAACTGCCGGGGCGCAAGGCGTACCCGTGGATCGCCCGCGTGCGCCACTCGACGCCGGGCGTGGGGCTGATCTCGCCCCCGCCGCACCACGACATCTACTCCATCGAAGACCTCGCGGAGTTGATCTATAACCTGAAGAACGCCAACCCCGAGGCGCGCATCAGCGTCAAGCTGGTGTCCGAGGTGGGCGTGGGCACCATCGCCGCGGGCGTCGCGAAGGGACACGCCGACGTGATCCTCATCAGCGGGTTCGACGGCGGCACGGGCGCCTCGCCGCAGACGGGCATCAAGCACGCGGGCCTGCCGTGGGAGCTGGGCCTCGCCGAGACGCACCAGACCTTGCTGGTGAACGACCTGCGCAGCCGCGTGGTGCTGGAGACGGACGGGCAACTGCGCACGGGCCGCGACGTGGTGATCGGCGCGCTGCTGGGGGCCGAGGAGTTCGGCTTTGCGACCGGGCCGCTGGTGGCGCTGGGCTGCACCATGATGCGCGTGTGTCACCTGGACACCTGCCCGGTGGGCGTGGCGACCCAGAACCCGGAGTTGCGGCGCAACTTCAGCGGCGACCCAGAATACGTGGTGAACTTCATGCGCTTCGTGGCGCAGGAGGTGCGCGAGCACATGGCGCGCATGGGCTTCCGGCGCTTCGATGAACTGATCGGCCGCACCGATCGGCTCTCGTTCCGCAGCCCGGCGGTGCATCCGCAGGGCAACTTCAGCTCGTGGAAATCGGCGGGGCTGGACCTCTCGGTGCTGCTCAAACAGCCGGACGTGCCCGAATCGGTGGGGCGCTATCACCAGAAGGCGCAGCAGCACGACGTGGATCAAACCCTGGACTACCGGACGCTCATCCCGCTGTGCGCGCCCGCGCTGGAACGCGGCGAGCCGGTGCGCGCGAGCCTGCCGATCAGCAACGCGAACCGGGCGACCGGCACGATGCTGGGCAGCGCGGTGACGCGGCGCTACGGCGTGGCCGGGCTGCCCGAAGACACCATCCAGCTTGATTTCACCGGTTCCGCCGGGCAGAGCTTCGGGGCGTTCCTGCCGTCGGGCGTCACGCTGACGCTGGAGGGGGACGCGAACGACTACGTGGGCAAGGGGCTTTCCGGCGGCAAGCTGGTGATCTATCCGCCCGCCGCGGCGACCTTCATCCCGGAGGAGAACATCATCATCGGGAACGTGGCGCTCTACGGGGCGACGAGCGGCGAGCTCTACGTGCGCGGGATGGCCGGTGAGCGGTTCGGCGTGCGCAACAGCGGCGCGCAGGCCGTCGTCGAGGCGGTGGGCGACCACGGCTGCGAGTATATGACCGGCGGGCGCGTGGTGATCCTGGGGCCGACGGGGCGCAACTTCGCGGCGGGCATGTCGGGCGGCATCGCCTACGTGCTGGACGCGGCGGGCGACTTCGCGTCGCGCTGCAACCGCGAGATGATCGCGCTGGAGCGGATGGACCCGGAGGATGACGCGCTGGTGCGCCGGATGATCGCCAAGCACCGCGACTACACCGGCAGCCGTCTCGCCGAGGACATCCTGGCGCGCTGGGATGAGCTCGCGCCGCAGTTCGTCAAGGTGATGCCGAACGACTACCGGCGGATGCTCGAGACGCTGGCCTGGGTCGAGCAGGCGGGGCTGATCGGCGAAAAGGCCGAGATGGCCGCCTTCGAGGCAAACAAGGACGACGCAAGGCGCGTGAGTGGGAATTAGGCCAACACGGATGGGGGGCCAACACGGATGACGGCCAACACGGATGGGGCTCACACGGATGGGGCGGCGCGAATTCCATGAGCCATCCGTGTATCCGTGTTCGCTTTTTTCCGTGTTCGCCAATCCTTGTCTACCGGCAACTTTTACGTGGAGCAATAACATGGGCAAGCCGACCGGATTTATGGAATACCCTCGGGTGGAGCCGCCGGACCGCGATGTGGAAGAGCGGACGATGGACTACCTCGAGTTTCACGTGGAGCTTTCCGATGAGGGGCTGAGGGAACAGGCGGCCCGCTGCATGAATTGCGGGTTGCCGTTCTGCCACACCGGCGAGTTGATCGGCGGGATGACCTCGGGCTGCCCGCTGAACAACCTGATCCCCGAATGGAACCATCTGGTCTATCAGGACCTGTGGAGCGAGGCGCTGCACCGGCTGCTGAAGACCAACCCCTTCCCGGAGTTCACGGGCCGCGTGTGCCCCGCGCCGTGCGAGGGGTCGTGCACGCTGGCGATCAACGAGCAGCCGGTGACGATCAAGCAGATCGAGGCGGCGATCATCGAGCGGGGGTTCGATGACGGCATGACGCCGCGCCCGCCGGAGTCGCGCACGGGTAAGCGCGTGGCGGTGGTGGGTTCGGGGCCGTCGGGCCTGGCCTGCGCCGACCAACTCAACCGGGCAGGGCACCGGGTCACGGTGTATGAGCGGGCCGACCGCATCGGCGGGCTGCTGACCTACGGCATCCCGAACATGAAGCTGGATAAGCGCGTGGTCGAGCGCCGCGTAGACCTGATGACCGCGGAGGGCGTGACCTTCGTCACCCGCACCGAGATCGGCGTAGACCTGCCGGTGAGCCAACTGCGCGCCGAGTTCGATGCGGTGGTGCTCTGCGGCGGGGCCACGCGCCCGCGTGACCTGCGCGCGCCGGGCCGCGACCTGGCGGGCATCCACTTCGCCGTGAACTTCCTGGCGGCGGACACACGCAACCTGCTGGCCGACGCGCCGGGCGAGAGCGACTGGGTGTCGGCCCGCCACAAGAACGTGGTGGTGATCGGCGGCGGCGACACGGGGACGGACTGCGTGGGCACCGCGATGCGGCACGGCTGCAACAGCGTGGTGCAGTTCGAGTTGCTGCCCGAATTGCCGCCCTCCCGCGCATCCAGCAACCCCTGGCCCGAATGGCCGCGCATCCAGCGCACCGACTACGGGCAGGAGGAGGCCAGCCACGCCTTCGGTCGTGACCCGCGCGAGTATTGCGTGCAGACGGTGCAGTTCGTGGGTGACGAAGCGGGCCATGTGCGCGAGGTACACACGGTGCGCGTCGAGGTGACGCGCGACGAGCGCGGCGCGATGCAGTTCACCCCCATTCCGGGCAGCGAGCAGAAGTGGAACGCCGATCTGGTGCTGCTGGCGATGGGCTTCCTGGGGCCGGAAGACACGCTCCCCGAGCAGTTCGGCATCGAGCGGGACGCGCGCTCGAACGTCAAAGCGGAGTTTGGCCGGTTTGCGACCAGCGCGGCGAGCGTCTTCGCGGCGGGCGACATGCGCCGCGGCCAGAGCCTGGTGGTGTGGGCGATCCGCGAAGGCCGCGACGCCGCGCGCGCGGTGGATGGGTGGTTGATGGCGGAGTAGGGCGCTTTCTCCCTTGCCCTGTGGGAGAGGGCGGGGCAGCGGATGGAAAACGGATAAGCGGATGAGGGTCGGGGTGAGGGGGGCCGGGGCAGCGGATGGAAAACGGATAAACGGATGAACCTCATGATTATCCGTTTATCCGCTCGTATCCGTTGCCGGGTCTGGCTAAATGGGTTGCGTCACGGCGCCGCGCAAGCGACGCCGGGGTTACGCGCAAGCGCGAAAAGCACGAGGGACATGGACGTCCTGCGTGCTTTTCGCGGCCTGTGGATGGGGTCAATGCGGCGATCGCCAGCTCTCCAATTGCAGCCCCGCGATTCGCTCGAAATGTCCGGCGTTCTCAGTGACAAGGGGTAGACTGTGTTAGTGCCGTCGCCGCGATCAAGATATCGGCATCGCTGATGAGCCGACCCGAACGATGCAAATCCGCGTAGATCTCGGCGGCCTGAACGATCACGGCGCCGGTGAGGGGCAGGATTTTGCTTTCTTCACACCGAGCCTCAAACACTGCAATCTGCTGAAGCGCTGCCTTGGCCTTCAACCCGCGCAGGATTTCGTAGCGCGTGATAATCGAAAAGGTAAACCGCCTGTGACTTTGGAGATACCTTTGGGCGTGTTGCACGACAAAGAGATCGCGACCCTTCATGACTTCGGAAAGCGTGTCTGTATCGAGCAAGGCTTGAGTCACGGTCTAGCCCCGCGACGGCATGAAGTGTTCGCGATCCAGCGCGATGACCTCGACTTCGGAAACCTCGGCATCCGACAGCCCGTCATAGACCTGCTGCCAGGCCGCCAACGTGTCAGCGGCCCGTTTCACGGCCGGCAGATGCAACGTGATTTTCAAGCGTTGATTTTCTTTCAACCCCAACGGCTTAAGCGGCACCAGTGTGCCGTTGCGATAGATGACTTCCAGTTCTTGTTCCATAGTTTGCCTCCCGGCGACCCGGCGCACCATCCGCCCAATCATCATTGAATATGATGGGGCCATACCCGCCATACTAAACGCAGCCTTTAGTATACACGAGAATGGCGACCATGTTAAAAGATCACGCGCCTTCCGCCACCCTGATCTCCTCGTCCGTCAGCCCGTAGAGCACATATACCAGCGCATCAATCTCGCGGTCGGTGGCCGCGATCTGGCATTGATTCGCACCGCGCCGTGTCAGTTGCCAAAAAAAGCACTTGACAAAGGCGACAGGCCCGCATATACTTACATATAGTTTTAGCCCAATGACTCTTAAGCACTAATTCCATCAGATAAGCTCACAAAACATGAATTCAGTTATCTACAGCACTCATCAAGTTGCAGAAATGGCTGGTGTACATCGCGACACGTTGCTAAGATGGCTCAGAGAAGGCCGTGTCGAAGAACCAAGTCGCGACCGAAACCGCTGGCGAGCATTTACGGCCGACGAAGCGGCGGCTGTCGTACGTTATGCAAACGGCATGTCCGAAGCAACACCTCCAGCCACAATACGCGAGCCGACCCTGACCTATGCAGTATTGCCCTATGTAAACGCTATCGACAAACTACAGAGACTTGATTGGAGTTTCGCAGATTCGAATACTGGATATCTGACACATGCCATCCACCCCTATCCAGCCAAGTTCATACCTCAGATACCAAACGCTATCATACAAGAACTCTCGTCAGTCGGGGAGACTGTACTTGACCCGTTCTGCGGCAGTGGAACGTCACTTGTTGAGGCGCTCCGGTTAGGGAGACATTGCGTTGGAGTAGACGCCAATCCTCTCGCCTGCCTCATCAGTCGTACTAAAACCACGCGCCTTACGGAAGAGGGTGCTGACAAATTGCAAACCTTGGCGATGGCAATCTCAGGCATGGCTGAGCGAGTAAGCGCAGGAGCATTACCGCTTTTCCCCGAGATGGTTCTATCGGATTTATTATCTGATCACACCATTCCAGAAGGGGTTTCCAACTGGTTTGATTCTCACGTGATAGAAGAGCTCGGCATCATCAAAGAACGTTGTTTGGAACTTGAACCGTTGGCCGTGCGCGAACTCGCATTAGCAGCACTATCATCAATTATAGTTGCCGTGTCTCAACAGGATTCTGATACCAGATATGTGCATCGGGACAAAAATCTAAAAAAGGGTGATTCACTCGTACGCTTTAGCCGCGCTCTACAGGTAATTACACAAAGGGCCCTCGAATTCACAAACGAAGTCGACGCTCGTTGGCAAGTAAAAGTCCACGAGGCCAATACGCTGGAAGGGCCAGAAGTTGGGTTAGTTGACCTTGTTGTTTGTTCACCGCCCTATCCCAACGCGTACAGCTATCATCTATACCATCGCACACGGATGATCTGGTTGGGCATGGACCAACCGCGCTTCAAGCAAGAGGAGATCGGCAGCCACCGGAAGTATAGCAGCAAAGGTCGAAACGCGGCCACCACAGAAACTTTCCGCGGTGAACTGACTGCCGTTTTTTCTTGGCTTTCGCGCCATTTGCGATTGGAGCGACATGCTTGTTTCGTAATTGGTGATTCTGTTATCGGTGGTCAGACGATCAATAATGATGAAATGTTGATGGAGGTGGCTTCGGAACTCGGGTTCGCTACCGAAGCAAACATCATGCGTGAACTGCAAGCGAGCAAGAAATACTTCAATCCAGCCATCGGCAAGATCAAGAACGAACACATTGTCATTCTTCGTAACGAAGGGATGTCACAATGAAACAGCAGGAGTTGCGTTGCAATATCAAGCCCTATATACAACCATTCGAGCGCGTCCTAGCCCTCAGAGAACTTGAGGCGCTTACCCATGCTAGGCCACTCCCAATGGATACAAGCTCATCTGCGCAGGAACAACCCCGAGTGTTTCAGGTTTTGAGCAATTATCCAGCCCTCGATCTGGCTGATCGCCTAACTTATTGGGAGTCTGTGGAGGTAACATCGGAACCCGGTGCGCAATACTTCACCCGGCAGGTTCGTAGGGAAGCCACCACTAATCTGGTCAGGAACGGCATAACTGCCGAACAGTTGCGTCAGTTGCTTCCTTTCCGACAGAACGTCCCCTTGCCGAACCACCGCAACCTCCGATACGGGCCTCATGGCATTCATGAGTATAGAGGCAAGTTCTTCCCCCAACTTGTGCGTTCGCTTCTAAATGTGGCCGGTACAAATCAGGCCAACGTTGTTCTAGATCCCATGTGCGGCAGTGGTACGACTTTGGTCGAAGCCGCACTCATGGGTTGCAAAGCTATTGGAATTGATCTAAATCCTCTATCGGTGCTAATGAGTGAGGCTAAGTGTGATATCCTTACAATTGACCCAGGCGAATTCATTTACGAATACGCTTCCCTAAAGCGTGACCTCTTAGATCTTCCTGATCCTGGTGTCTATGCGGGAGCCTGGTTCGAGAGCCTTCCGAAACCTGACCAAGAATACCTTTTTAGGTGGTTTTCCGGTGATACCTTAGCTGCCCTCGATCCCATTGCTGTTCGCGTGTCGGAAACCTCCCATCCTGCTTGCCGGAAGCTATTTACAATTTGCCTAAGTAACATTCTTCGACGCGTTTCGTGGCAAAAGAATGATGATCTCCGAGTGCGGAAGGAGGTTCAAACTGACACAGACGTCTTGACCGAGTTCTTAGCAGAACTCAATCGATCCGCACGAACCGTTCTTGCCTTATTGTTCGAGAATAGAGGCGTTCCGGTAGGAGAGGCTACCATATTCGAGGGGGATGCTCGTAAAGCGAATGAGATTCTGGCGGGCATGGCAGGCAAAGTCGATATCATTATTACGTCGCCTCCTTATGCCACTGCTCTTCCCTACCTGGATACAGACCGCCTTAGCCTTAGTTACCTCGGACTCTTGTCGAGAACAGAGCACCGTAGGCGAGACTTTGATATGATTGGTAACCGTGAGATAACCACTGGTCAGCGCCAAGACTTCTGGAGGTTATATGGGGAAGAGAAAGCAGGACTAACCCAAGACATCGTAGGCGTAATTGACCGCATCGCCCAACTGAACGAAAATACTGGAGTAGGCTTCCGTCGCCAGAACCTACCATCTCTACTGGCTCGATATTTTCTTGATATGCGCCAGCTCTTCAAAACGCTGCGAGTGCTGTTAAGGACTGATGCTCCGGCCTACGTAGTTGTCGGCAACAATCACACGATTGCAGGAACTCAACGAGTAGATATAGAGACTAACCAACTCCTCGCGGAACTAGGCGAATCAGTGGGCCTCTCATTAACCGGCACTATTTCAATGGAAATGCTCCAGTCAAGAGATATCTTTAAGCGAAATGCAGGAAATGCTGAGACAATCCTCGAGTTTCGCAACGTTTAGTAGGTGTAGTATCCCCATCGTTTTTGCGAGTTAGGCACACTCTGCACGCATAATTCTGAATAGCGATCATACTCGCTAGTACCCTTGGGTATAATCTCCACATGATATTCGTAGCCTGTGCCCTTGGGTGCTTGTTCTACGCGCAGAATGTCCCCAATATCGCCGGCGCTCCGAAGCGCTTCTGATCGCAGGCGGAAGTCATGCTTAACCGGCCAAGTCATCATGTTTACTACGATCACCTCTCCAGCCAGCCGCATTTGGACATTGAGTCTGTCGAACTTCCCCGACCGGTCAGAATCCTCAGCGAAATTATCGGGCCAGCCCCAGAAGCCCGGCTCAGCGTTGCGCGCACTTAGCGGTATGAAGATTTCTGGCGACCGGCGCGAGGTGCCTGGTGTTGTCTGCCCAAATCCGACATCGGTTTTCATCAAGACCATGACGAACCCTAGGCTATGAGCTTCCGCAGGTGGAGGCTGGAAACTCTTGGTTTTTGATGTGCGCTGCTTCGACGGACGATGGCGAGCCGGTCCGAGCCCGAATAGTGTAGTACTCTCTTCATCCTTGGCTTCGGAGTCTTTCTCCGTTGTAGCTACACCGGCATCACCTTCTGCTCTCGTTTGTGCTTCAGGTCTAATGTAATCGTCATCTATCAGGGCTTTCAGGAAATCAGAATCCACTAGATGCGCCGTGTTGGCTTGCGTTTCGCACCAGCGATTGAATGCCATCTCTAGTTCTTGCATTACCCTTACATCGTCGGTTTTCCCCAGGTCAAGTGACAGGATAGCGAATGCTTCGTCGTTTCCATAGAGACCGCCTTGCGTCAGGTTCCCTGATCCTATTATCGCAAGGGCCAGATCGGGTCCAACGAATAAATAAATCTTGGGGTGGAAGGTGACATAAGTGCGTTCGCTATGGTGAATCCAGAGCTCACCGCGGCCATCGAGTGCAGTGAGCAAATCGGACAATCCCTCTATGGAGGTTCCATGCTGGTCAACCCCGGCCACTATACGCACGCGGCCACCTCGGTCAACGAATTCAGTGAGTTCGGCGACAATATGCTGCGTACCAGAACGTTTCACAAAGGCAACAGCAGCTTGAAATGAATCAAACGCCCCGACATTGCCCCTAAGGGCCGCGCGTAATAATTCGCCAAGCACTCTGTCACTGAAAGGCTGTAGAATTAACTCCATGTCAGATTCTCCTGGTCATTGGTTTGGCGCTCCACGCGTAGCGCCGGAGTTGATAGGCGGGGTGGATGTCGGCGTGGATGTCTACCGAGGGTTTCTTGGCCTCGACGAAGAACTTGCGCGTCCCGCCGATGCGGAAACAGTAGTCGGGCGCTTCCGTGCCGCCGCCCGCCATCTTGATGGCGTCCTCGTGGATCACGTCCTTGTAGGCTTCGGCATAGCCCTGGGCGTTGTCCACGTCCCAGCCGAGCGCGGCGAAGAAGGGGTCAATGAACTCGCGGCGCGTTTGCGTCTCGTTATACGGGCCGTGGGTGTAGCTGGCGCGGTGGAGCCGGAAGCGTTCGACCAGTTCGAGGATGCTGTCGGGTGCGGGCATGGGGTTGTCCTCGTCCAATGGGCGGCAAGATGATACCCATTGTACACCGGGCGGGCGGGTGAGGGAAAGCGCGCCCCGGCGCATCTGAGGATGCGCACCCCGCGACGAATAGGCTATGAACGAAAAGGCCGCGAAGGGCATTGCCCTTCGCGGCCTTCGCGCTTCGCGATCTTCGCGTCGCTTCGTCGAAGATCCCCGATCAGGGGGCGCCTTCGTGTTCCAAACGGCGACGCGGCTTAGTGCGCGCCTTCCTTCGTCATCTTCCCCTTGTCCGCGGCCGACGCGCTGGCGGTGGCGGCGGCGCGGTCGGCGGCCATCTCCTCGACCGTCTTGGTGTGCAGCCGGGCGGCCCCGTCCCAATCCCACGCCTTGACGCGCGTGCCGTTCGCTTCCGCCTCGGCCAGGCGCGCCTCGGCAGCCGGAATCTCGTCGGCGTATTGCGGCAGCCATTTCGCCTGCGCCACCAGCATCTCGTCGGTCATCTGCCACACCTCGATCGGGTTGCAGACGGCCCCCACCAGCGGGTCGTGCAGCATCGCCTGTTTCAGCAGGGTCACGTCGCCGTGTACGCCGGCTTCCACGGCCATCTGTTGCACGTGGACGCTCACCGAGCAGGTCGCCGCGACGGCCAGCGGCAGGTCGCCCACCACCGGCATGTTCACGCCGGTCTTGTCCACGTAGCCGGGAATCTCGACGACGCAGCCGTCGGGCAGGTTGGTGATGTGCCCGTGGTTGATGACGTTGAAGTGTCCGCGATAGATGCGTCCCGTCTCGCGCCCCTCGATGATGTATGAGCCGTGCTCCTCGCTGCGCTTATAGGTCGCCAGGTCGAGCCCCGGTTCGGCCAGCCAGTTGGGATAGTCGGTCTCGAACCAGTTGCGCCCCTCGGTGCAGACGCGCAGATAGCCGCCCGTCTCGCCGTTGATCCACGAGGAGAGGTCAATCCACTGCATGATCTCGTCCGGGCGTTTGCGATACCACGGCACGTACTCGGAGAAGTGGCCGTTCGACTCGGTGGAGTAGTAGCCGAAGCGGCGCAGCACGTCAATGCGCACCTTCTCGGTCTCGCTATATTCGGGGTGCTTCTCGAAGCCCTCCAGCAGATAGGGCAGCATGTCAATGCCGTTCCACTCGACCTTGACGAACCACGTTTGGTGGTTGATGCCCGCGCAGATCACGTCCACGTCGCGGCGATGGAGTTTGGCGTCTTCCGGCAACATGCCCTGTTCCTTCGCCCAGCGCTCGACTACGTCCACGAGTTGCCAGTGCGCGCCCTGCACGCCGTGGCACAGCCCGACCGTGTTCACCCCACCGTACTTGTTGCACGCCCAGGTGTTCATCGCCATCGGGTTCGAGTAGTTCAGGAACAGCACGTCGGGTTTGGCGACCTCGCGGATGTCCTTGCAGAACTCGAGCATCACGGGGATGTCGCGCTGGCCGTACATGATGCCGCCCGCGGAGAGCGTGTCGCCGACGCACTGATCCACGCCGTACTTCAGCGGGATATCAATGTCGAGCGCGAACGCTTCCAGCCCGCCCTGGCGGATCATGCAGATCACGTAGTCGCTGTCGGTCAGGGCCGCGCGCCGGTCGGTGGTGGCGGTGAGCGTGGCCGGGACGCCGCTCGCGTCGATGTCCTTCTGGCAGAGCTGCGTCACCATGTCGAGGTTGGTCTGCGAGAGGTCGGTAAAAGCGAAATGGGTGTCCTGCAATTCGGGCACCGACAGGATGTCGCGCATCAGGCGACGGGTGAAGCCGATGGAGCCGGCTCCGATCATGGCGATTTTGATGGCCACAGGTTCCTCCGCGGTGAAGATGGTTTTGCGTGCTGGGGGCGACGGCGCGCGGCGTGCGGGATTTCCCGACAACGCTGTCAGCGAGTGTAACACATCCCCGGCGGGGGGACAAGTTTTAAAATCATATTGCACCGAATTGCACGAACGCAGAGGCGGCGCGGGCTTGCTCGTAGCGCGCTCTCCTGAGCGCAAGCAGAAGTTTGCACTCTACTTGTGCAATGCACCCCGATTTGCGCATCCGGCGAAACCATGCGAAGATGGACGCCGCGGCCACACCACACCCTCAGGGACGTTCGCGAAACTCGCAAAGCTCGCAAAACGCCCCCCCATTGCATACGGAGGAACGCACGTGAAGAAGAATCTATTTGGGGCGATCATGGCGCTGTTCATGCTGCTCGGCATGGCTGTGCCGGCCCTGGCGCAAGACAGCGCGCCCATCCACCCCGGCGGGCCGTTTGTGCCGCCGAACGCTACGATCAACACCTCGTCGTTCATGACCTTCGATGAAGTAGAGAAGGAACTGCTCAAGCTGGAGAAGCGCAGCAAGGGCGCCATGAAGCTGGATATCGCCGGCTACACGCTGGAGGGCCGCCCGCTCTACATCGCCAAGATCGGCCACGGGCCGCAGCGCATGTGGATTCAGGGCCGCATCCACGGCAACGAGCCGTTCGGCAACGACCTGGGCCTCGAAATCATCAAGAGCCTGCTCAGCAAAGATAAAAATTTGCAGGACAAGATGACCTTCTGGATCATCCCTTCCTACAACCCCGACGGCAGCGAAGCGTTCTGGCGCGGCAACGCGGCGGGCGTTGACCTGAACCGCAACTGGTGGAATCCGAACCCCGCGCTGGGCTACACGCAGCCCGAATCACAGGCGTTCTACTGGGCGTGGGCCGAGTTCAAGCCGCACTACGCGATTGACATCCACCACCAGGGCACCTACTTCGTCGAAGACACCAACGAGATGACCACCTTCTCCATCGGCATCCCGGTCTGGCCCGAATACCTCGAACCCCAGATCTGGGACACCAACCGGCGGATGGCCGTGGTGGGTTATGACGCGGTGAGCAAGCTGGGGGTCATCAACGCCACCCGCTACCCGCTCATCAACATTCACACCGCGGTGGTCTCCTCGATGATGCTGGGCAAGCCCGGCCCCGGCGGCCACGATGCGGGTTGGAAGACCGCCGCGATGTTCTTCGAGAATCGCGGCGGCATCGGCAACCGCAGCCGCGGCCTGCTGATTCACCAGAACGTGGTGGCGACGCACGCCATCATTGACGCCATCGTCGCGGGCACGCTCGATGCGGTGGACGCCGACCGCTGGGACGACATCCCCGATCGCGGCCCCGCCATCACCGACGACGACAAGTGGCCTAACGACTGACCCTCTCACGAGCGCACTACGAACGGGCAAACGGTGTGGCCCGCAAAAATGAAGGACGCGCAAGGCACGCAAGCCCTTGCGCGTCCTTGCGCGTCGTTTCGCGGCTTTCGTGCTCCAAATACGCCAATTTGACCTCACGCGCAACTTGTGCGATACTCGTGCGACGTGGGTACTGGAGACCCAGCGCCGATCATTGACGAGTGGGCTGCCGCCACCCTGATCCCCCGCTCCGCGTTGCCCTGCTGCCTTGTTCCCCAGGGCCTGTTCGCATCGCACGTGGAGGATTCACATGTCTCTGAAAGCGCCGATCCTGTTCGTCGCCCTGTTGCTGCTGATGCTCACGACGGGCGTCGCAGCCGCCGATCCGGGCGCGCCGATCCCCGACCGCTGCCTCGCCGGTGACCCGTTCGAGCTGGCGAAGTTGGCCCAGGCCATCGAAGACGACACGCCGCCCACCGGGCCGCTCACCATCAACCGCCACATCATCGTCGAGCGGGTGGGCAAGGGCAGCATGACCGACAGCCCCGGCGAGATGGCGATTGGCCGCGCCGCGCCGGGCAGCCCCAACCCCACGAAGCCGCCCGCGGATAGTGTGCCGCTCGATAACGTGCCGCTGCGCATCTTCAACACGCGCACGCAGTTCGACTTCCGCGTCACCTTCTCCGACGAGATGCTCAAGACGATCAACGAGTGCCACGAGCGCAGCGGACGCACCGCGCCCGGCGGCCCGGCGACTGTCGGCGCGTTCGAAGGGCAGATGCTCAGCTATTTCCCGTTCGTGGCGCTTCAAGCGCCCACCGCCGGGCCGACGCCGAGCGCAGCCGGCCCGGCGCAACCCGCCGGGTGGAGCAACGGCATTGACACGCGCACCCTGCGCACACCCACCACCCTGTGGCCGTGGCGCACCATCACCAACTCATCGAGCGGCGACACCGACCCCGAACCCAACTGCACCATGACGCTGATCGGCCCGCGCCACCTCGTCACGGCGGCGCACTGCCTGGTGAACTTCGGCACGTCTAACTGGAAGACGCGCCTGCTGACCCCCGGCCGCGACGGCATGAACGTCTCGCCCTACGGCTCGTCGTGGATGGACGCGACGCCGCCGCCCGGCACGTCCGCGTGGTACATCGTGCCCGACCCGTGGCTCGACCCCAACACCGACAGCAGCGGCACGAACGAGTTCCAGTGGGACATCGGCGCGGTGCTGATGCTCGACCGGCTGGGCGACCAGACCGGCTGGATGGCTACGGGGCGTTCCCGGCGAGCGATCTGAACAACCGCAACCAGCTCAACCGCGGCTACCCCGAATGCGACAAGATCGAGGCCCCGGCGAACTGCCAGTCGCACCGGCTCTACGGCGACAAGGAGTATTGCGACGTCGGTTACTATCACCATCCCGGCTCGAACGGCTGGAACCGTGAGTTCTCGATTGACTGCGACATGGGGCGCGGCCACAGCGGCAGCCCCCTCTACCACTACCGTTACATCCCGTCGTGGCAGGCCGACGGCCCCTACGTCGCCGCGGTGATCAGTTGGCACGAGTGTCTTTCCGGGAAGGCGTCTGACCCGAGCAAATGCACGGCGAGCGACGACGACCCGAACCACGTCCGCCGCATCACCCCCTGGGTGCGCGACTGGATCAGTTGGCTGCGGGAGCAGTTCCCGTAAGGTCTTTCTCCCTTGCCCCTCTTTCTCCCTCTCCCGGCGGGAGACACTGTCCCCGGTACTCCGGGGAGGGTTGGGGTGAGGGGGGCGATCGCGCAGGTATTTGGACCACGAAGACGCGAAAGGACGCGAAAGACGCGAAAGCCCTTTCGCGTCTTTCGCGGTCCAAACGCATTGGTGATCTAACGCGCAATTCGTGATATGATGCACCCAACGTTCAAACCATCGGCGCGAGGAGACAATCATGTCGGAAGCGACGCTCGTATGGCTGGAAATCGCGTTCAACGTCACCTATCTGGCGGTGATCTGGGGCATCGTCGCGCTGATGGCGCGCAACATGGACCGTGTCGCGCCGGACGACCGCGCGGTGGCGACGCGGTTCCTGTGGGCCTTTGCGTTGCTGGCGCTGGGCGACACAGGGCACGTGGGCTTCCGCGTGATCGCCTACGCGCGCGGCGGGCTGGCGGCGAACCCCGTGCTGGTGGGGCTGGGCGCGCTGGCGACGGCCTACACCGTGACGTTGTTTTACATGCTGATGCTGGACATCTGGCGGCTGCGCTTCAACAAGCCGTTGGGCTGGTTCGGTGGGTTATTGCTCGGCGCGGGCGTGTTGCGGCTGATCGTCATGCTCTTCCCCGCCAACCAGTGGGGCCAGGTCGTGCCGCCCTATGGGCCGAGCCTGGTGCGCAACGCGTTGCTCACGGTGCAGGGGGTCGGCGTGTTGTTCCTGATCGTGCGCGACGCCACGCGCGCCGGCGACCGCGCCTTCCGGTGGATCGGCGCGATGATCGCCCTGTCGTTCCTCTTCTACGCCCCGGTGATCCTCTGGGTGGCGCAGGTTCCCATGCTCGGCATGTTGATGATGCCGAAGACGCTGGCCTACGTGGCGATTGCGCTCATCGCCTACCGCGCGCTCTGGCGCGCGCCGGTGTCGCGCACGACCTTGCAGGCGGCGTAACGACGTTTGGGTCGCGCGATCCAACCCACCCTCACCAGAGCAGTTCGTAGATGTGCCCGTTCGTCCCGCGGTAGGCGACGTGCTGGTGCGGCGCACGCCCGGTGGTGTAGTAGAAGGGCCGGTCGGCGGCGGCGGGCGCGGCGTAGGCCGCGGTCAAATCCTCGTGATGGACGGCCGTCTCGCCCAGGAAGTGCCACAGTTCGTGCAACCGGCCGTCGTTCGAGCGGTAGATGACGTGCTGGGTGTTGTCCGCCGGGTTATAACCGCCCGTGACGTTACCTGCGGCGGGCGGCGCACCGGCGAGCGCCGTCAGATCGCGGCCGCGCACCGGCGCGACGTTGGGCCAGGACAACTCGTAGAGATGGCCATTCGCGGCGCGATAGACGACGCGATGCGTATCCTCAACCGGGGTGAACCAGGCGAATGGATCGCCCGCCGCCGCCGGCGTCCCCGCGAAGCCCGACAGGTCATCCTGCCCGACCGGGCCCGCACCCCAATAGAGGCTGCGAATGTGGCGGTCGCTGCCCCGGAAGGCGATGATGTTGGTCGCCCGCGCGGGATCGTAGTAGGGCCACGGATCGCCTGCCGCCGCAACTGCCCCCGCCTGCGCGGTCAGGTCGCCGTGACCGACCCCGCCCTGGCCCTGCCACCACAATTCGTGCAGATGGCCGTTTGAGGTGCGATACGTGACGTGGTGAAAGCCGTCGTGTGTCGAGAACCAGCCGGCCGGGTTGCTTGCCGTCTTCGGCGCGTTGATCGAGCCGGTGAGATTGTCGTGGCCGACCGCGCCGAACATCCAATAGAGGCTGCGCACCTGGTTATCCGCGCCCCGGAAGATCAGTATCACCTGGTTGCCTGCGGGATCGAAGTAGGTGAACGGCGCGCCCTGCGCGTTCGGCGCGCCGGCGTTCGCGGTGAGGTCGGTCGTCCCCTGGCCGTTCGGATCGCGCCAGATTTCGTTCATGTGCCCGCCGGTATCCAGATAGGCGATATTCTCGATGGCGGGGCCGGCCAGCACCAGCGCGCAGGGCGCGCTGCCGGCGGCGTGCGCGCCGGTGGTCGCGGTGCGGTCAATCAGATGCTGACCCGCGTCATCAATGCGCACGGCGAAGCCGTCGGGCCGCGCGGCGGTGACGGTGAGCGTCACGCCGTCGTCGAGCGCCGCCGACTCACCGGGTTGTAGCGCCTTCAGCGTCAACAGGTAGAGCGGTTTCTTGTTGCCCTCACGCGTTTGCACGGTCGGGTTGCGCGTTTGGACGCGGTAGGCGATGACCCCCTCGCTCGCGATGCCCCGCTCCTGCCCGTCGCCGGTGGCCGGCATCCCCGCCTCGAACGGGTCGGTCATCTTGCGCGCTTCGATCATCACGTAGGGGAAGCCCTCGCCGATGCGCACGGCGGCTGCCCGTCCCGCCGGCGGCGGCTGGGCCAGGCTGAGGTGTTGTAGTTCGTAATTCACCGATGCGCCCGTGTGCCGCGCGATCGCTGCCGCGTCGAGCCAGCCCAGCTCGTTTTTGGTGAACGCGGTCGGGTGGGTCTGGCTGCTGGCCGACATCTCGTCGAAGGTGTCTATTGAGCGCTCCGCCGGATCGGCGTCGTTGCCAAAGCTATACAGGTCCTTGAAGCCGGTCAGCCCGTGGATCAGCTCCATCAGCCAGATGCCGTTGCTTTCGGCCATCACCGCGCGCGACCAGAAGCCGCTGTTGGTGCCCGCGCCCTTGCCGCCGAGCATGATCAAGATGGCGGCCTGCACCCCCTGGTCGCGCAGCCGCCCGCCGAGCGCGCCTTCGAGTTCATCAGCGGGGACGGCCTGTTTGTCAATGGTCTGCATCGGCAGCACCACGGGGTCAATGTCGGCCAGGCCCGACGAGACGGCGCGCAGCCACCCGCGCAGCGAGCGGTCTGCGCCGCCGGCCTCGCGGCGCGGGTCATAGAGGACCCGGCGGAGGATGGCATTCTCCCAGTCGGGCGGAATCTGATCGGGCGGGGCGGCGTGCGCGCGAAACAGCGGCACAAACGCGACGCGCTTGCGCCCGAGCCAGGGTGTCGAGAAGGTCATGGGGTATCCCCCTGCATCAAAGAGTCAGGGGCTGGTCTGGAGATTGTGCCACACCTGGATGGTGTTTGTCAATAAGCTGTACGGTTGGTTGCGCGGGTGGCCAACACGGATGGCCAACACGGATAGAAGACGGATGGCACGGATCGGGCGCGCGGCTCCCTCGCCCGGTGGGAGAGGGTTGGGGTGAGGGAGGCTAGATCGCGCTGTCCAAATACTCACTCGCCCGCCAGCAACTCCTGATATGCCGGCAGCAACTCCCAGGGGCCGTCATAGCTCGCCGCATACGCCCGGATCCCACAGTCGCGTCGCGGGCAAGCCACGATCGTCACCTGCGCGCCGTCCAGCGCGCCGCCGAGCCTCTCGCTCCAGCCGTCAACCTGATCCATCGGAATCCCGTGCACGGGGCAACAGCCCTCCATCAGCCGGCGATAGCGGTCTGCCGCGGATTGTCTGCGCGCCATGTGGGTGTGCCTCCCTGGGGGAATGCGAACTGAGGATCGCGGAGATAGTATAGCGGGGGTCGGGTCGTGTTGTCAAATACAAACGAACGGATGTTCGGGGCGTGGATGGCGTGGCGCGGGGGCGGGGGCGTTTGGACCACGAAACTCACGAAAGGACGCGAAAGGCACGAAGCGCGAAGATCGCGCCGCATAGACCTGACAGGTTTCGCAAACCTGTCAGGTCTGCGCGTCCTTATACTCGCGAAAACCGTCCAACAACTGCCGGAATGACGTGGGGTGATAGCCGTCGAAGCTCTCCTGGTCCACGTAGACGAAATCGTAGGTCACGTCCGACTGCACCCGGTTGACATCCTCGCACCATTGCCGCAGCCGCGCCATCTTCAGCGGCACGTCCAGGTCTTCCTGGCCCTTGGTCTCGACGATGACGAGTTGCTTCGGCGAGAGCTTCACGACGAAATCGGGGTAGTAGTCCCTGGGGTCGCCATCAGAGTTGACATAATCTAACTTGAAGTGTACCGCCAGGTAGTTCTTGGCGTAGGAAATCACGTCGGCGCAGTCTTCGAGGAAGGCGGCGAAGAGCAGCTCGAAGTGGCTGTCGCCGATGATGCGATTGAA
>JBBQRS010000022.1:0-49192 GCA_038214535.1 Anaerolineae bacterium | reverse complement strand
GACCTGCCGCTGCGCTTCACCGTGGATCAGGCCGCGCTCGATGCCTATCTGACCGACATTGCCGCCCGCTATGACCGCCCGCCCGCGCCGGTCCAACCCGTGCTCGACACGTTATCCCTCGCGCCGGGACATCCAGGGCAGATTTTGGACCTCGCCGCCTCGCGCGAACAGGTGTTAGATGTTCTGAGCGACCCCAAAGACCGCACCGCTTACCTCGCCGTGGCGGAGAGTCCCGCGCCGCCGCCCGGCATCGAGGCGCTGGGCCGGCTCTTCGAGGCCCGGCTTGAGAACTTCCCGGGGATCGCCAGCGTCTATCTGTATCACGTCCCCACCGGCGAGGAGATCGCCATCAACGCCGACGTGGCCTACGCCGGCATGAGCACGATGAAAATCGCCATCATGGCCGAGCTTTACCGCAAGCTGAATATTGGCCCCGGCATCGAGACAACCAAACTCATCACCGAGACGATGATGCACAGCGGCAACTTCAGCGCCAATCTCCTGCTGGGGACCATCGCCGGCGACGGCAGCCCGGATGAGGGCGTGCAGATCCTCAACGAGTCGCTGCACAAGCTGGGGCTGACCAACACCTTCATGGCGACGCCCTACGACCGCCAATATAAGACGCCGCCGCACGTCGTCACCGAGGCAAACAGCCGGACCGATCTCAACACGGCTCCCGACCCGTATATGCAGACGACGCCGCGCGACATGGGCACGATGCTGGCGATGATTGTGGAATGCAGCGAAGGCAAGGGCGCGCTCCTGGCGGCTTACCCCGATCAATTCAGACCGGAAGAGTGTCAGGAGGTGCTAAATTTTATGTCCCTCAATGAAGTCAGTGAATTGATTGTGGGTGGGCTGCCCCAGGGCACGAAGGCGGTACACAAACATGGCTACGTCGCGGATACGCATGGCGACGTGGCGGCCATCTGGGGGCCGCAGGGACCGTATATTCTGGGCGTCTTTCTCTACTCGCCGGGCTGGTTGATGTGGGATCTCTCCAACCCGACCATGAAAGACTTATCCACCGCCGCCTGGAACTATTTCGCAGCGAGCGCAGGCGCGCAAGCAACCCCAACGCCATCGCCTTGATCGCGCGGAGATGGGGCGCTGCGCCGCTGCGAAACGCGCGGCCCGAATCATGCAATCCGGGCGGCGCGCAGTAAATCAGGCTTCAGGCGCCGGCGGCTCGGTCTGTTCCGGCTCGGCTTTCGCCTCTTTCTCCAGTCTTTCCGAGAGCTTGCCGAGTTCGCGGTTCAGTGCGTCGAGCCCCTGAAGCAGCCCTTTGCGAACATCTTCAGCCACGCCTGACTCCTTGACATCGGCAATCACCTTCTCGGTCTGCGTCGTGGCTTGCTTGCCGGTGTCGCTCTCGGCGACCTTGTTCAAGGCCCCGGCAACCTCGTCGCCGAAGCGCTTCAGCCCCTCGATGATCTCGTCCTGAATCCGCTTGCGATCCTCGCTCTCCCAGGTCGTGCGAATCACTTCAGAGAACTGCCGGCCGAGCCGGTTAAGCTCATCGGAGACGCTACGCTCTTGTTTGCCTTCCTCGCTCATTTGATCCTCCTGTGAAATCTCATACTGGTCTATTTTGTTTTACGTGAAAGCGGGTTTGCGGTTGCACGGCGCACGACCTGACGCGCAAACTGCCGCGCCGAACATCTCGGCGCGGGCGAAATCTTTGCCATTTCGCCCGCTCGGGTGTATCATTTGTTTGTTAAGTGTCTATTATACCAGCAATAATTGCCGGGTGGTGCAACCCGCCCTGGAGCGCCTGTGATTAAGATTGCACCGTCCATATTATCGGCAGATTTTGCGAATTTGGAAGCTGCCGTGCGCGCAGCCGAAGACGCCGGCGCAGATTATATCCACGTGGATGTGATGGATGGGCATTTCGTGCCCAACATCACCGTCGGCCCCCCCGTCGTTGCCGCCCTTCGTCGAGTCACAGAACTGCCGCTGGACGTGCATTTGATGATCGAAGCGCCGGATCGCTATCTGGTGGACTTTGCCGCGGCCGGGGCCACGATTCTCACGGTGCATGTGGAGACTTGCCCCCATCTTCACCGCACGATTGAGTTCATCCGGCAGTTGGGCGTGCTGCCCGGCGTCACGTTAAATCCGGCGACTTCACTGGAAACCCTCCGCGAGATCTTGCCCTACGTGGATCAGGTGCTTGTGATGACGGTCAATCCCGGCTTCGGTGGACAGAGTTACATCCCGACCATGACTGACAAGGTCGCCCGTTTGACGCAGATGATCGCCGATAACGGCTCACGCGCGGAGATCGAGGTGGATGGCGGCATAGACGCCGACACCACGCCGGAAGTTGTGGCCGCAGGGGCGCGTGTGCTGGTGGCCGGCAGCGCGATTTACAACTATACCGGAGGCGTCAAGGCAGGGATTCGGGCCTTGAAACATGCAGCCGCGTTGATCGCGTGAGGGGCATTAAAAGCAAGGGCCGGCGATGCACGCCGGCCGTTTGCCCAGTTTTGGACCAAGACGAATTCAAGCGGTCTTTTGTCGGGTTTTGATACAGCGTGTGCACATGTACACGCGTTTCTCGACGCCGTTCTCAACCACGGTAACCCGCTGCGTGTTGACCTTCCAGGTGCGCTTCGTGTGGCGCATCGAGTGGCTGACGCTATTTCCAAACTGTGGCCCCTTGCCGCAAACCTGACACTTGGCCATGCGATTACCCCCTGCTGAATGCTTTGAACCTGAACAAATTGATGACCGAGCCTTGCGGACTCGGTCGCAGTGATAAAATATGTTACCATACACACGGCATTTGCGCAAAACTATCGGACCGTTCGTGCAGTACATAGAAGAGAAGATTATGAAGGAGGCGCCAGCATGGTAAATGATAGCAAACGCGGCCGGATCGAGGTCTCGTCGCAAGCAGTCGCCGCCATTGCGGGCGACGCTGTGCTCCAGTCTTATGGCGTCGTGGGAATGGCGAACAGAAATCTGATTGATGGTCTGGCCGACCTGCTCCAGCCGGAACGGTGGGGCCGCGGCGTCAACGTGCAAACCCGTGATGGCGACATCATTGTTGACCTGTATGTGGTCGTCCAATATGGCACGCGCATTTCCGAAGTTGCGAACGGCGTCATGACCAACGTCAAATACGCGCTGGAGCAGACCCTGGGCATTCCCGTCGCCGAGGTGAATGTCCATGTCCAGGGCTTGCGCATCCCGTCTGAAGACAATTGAACGGGTTGAAATATCGTCACAACTATGCCAAATCCAGGAATAACGGAGGATCGGGCAGTTGGCAGGAACAAACCAGAATGTTAGCAAACAATCAACCGGCGGCGGGCAGGAGCCGATGCCCGAAAATATACCGGTGACATCCTTGAGCGCGGAGCAATTTCGCGACCTGTTGCAATCCGGGCTGATGTGGCTCGACCAGCATCGCGAGATCGTGAACTCACTGAACGTCTTCCCGGTTCCCGATGGCGATACCGGCACGAACATGCTGCTGACGATGCGCTCGGCGGTGCAAGAGGTTGATCGTTCCGGCGCAGACAGCACATCGGAACTCGCACGCGCCGCGGCGCAAGGCGCACTGATGGGCGCGCGGGGAAATTCCGGCGTCATCCTGTCACAAATCCTGCGCGGCATGTCGCGTAGCCTGGATGATCAAATCACACTGACCGGTCCGCGTTTCGCGGCCGCTCTGGCAGAAGGCAGCCGGCTGGCCTACAAAGGCGTCAATCGGCCGGTTGAGGGGACGATCCTGACAGTCGTCCGCGAGGCGTCCACCGCGGCGGAACGGGCCGCCGCCATAGACCCCGACCTGCGTTTCATCTTGCACGAGACGGTGCGCGCGGCGGACGAGGCTGTCGAACTGACGCCAACCCTGTTGCCCGTCCTGGCCGAGGCAGGCAAAGTAGACAGCGGCGGTAAGGGCTTGTTGTATATCCTGGAAGGCATGTATCGCGGCCTGACGGGCCAGACCAATGCCGCAGCGCTAACCGAACTGATCGCGACCCCATCGGCCCCGGCTCGCCCGGCCAAGGGGAGCCGTCCGTTGCCCGAAGTCAACTACGGGTTCGACGTGCAATGCCTCATCGAGGGCGCAAACCTCGATGTTGAAGCCATTCGAGAGCGAATCACGAATATGGGCGATTGCCCGCTGGTAGAAGGCGACGCGAACCTCGTCAAGGTTCACGTACACGTCCCCGATCCCGGCGTCCCGCTCAGCTACCTTATCGGTCTGGGGTTCCTGACGGATGTCGTCGTTGAGAACATGGACGACATGATCGTACCCGAAATGCCGGTTGAAGCCGCCCAAACCGAAGTCGCCGCAGAGGACGGCGCAGTCCTCACCAACGTCACCAACCCCGGCATCATCGTCGTGGCGCAGGGTGACGGTATCGCTGAAGTCTTTCGCAGCCTCGGCACACACATCATCATCTCCGGCGGGCAAACGATGAACCCCAGCACCCGGGACATCCTGGATGCGATTCAGAAGCTACCGGTAGAAGATGTCATCATCCTGCCGAATAACGGCAACATCGTGATGGCCGCGCAGCAGGCGCAATCGCTGGTCGGCGATAACAAGAACGTGATCGTTATACCCACGCACAGTATTCCTCAGGGCATCAGTGCGCTCCTGTCATTAAGCCCGGATGCAAAACTGGAACGCAACGTGCAGACCATGACTGCGACCATACAATCTGTGCAGACCGGCGAAGTCACGATCGCGGTGCAAGACGCGCGCTTCGATGGAATTGACGTAAAGGTGGGCGACGTGATCGGCTTGCTCAACGACAAACTGGTCGCCAGCGGCCCCAGCAGCGACGCCGTCGTGAGGGCGCTGTTAGAGCAGATGCACGCCGACGAACTCGAGGTCATCACCCTGTATTACGGCGAACCCACGACGCCCAAGGAAGCAGCAGCTTTGCTGGGTGAATTGCAGGCCGCATACCCGAAACAGGAAATCGAGGTCGTCCGCGGTGGACAGCCTTTTTATCACTATATCATTTCGGCGGAATGAGAACGCCCTTCGGTGGGCGGCCGCATGTCACCCGGCGCGCACACATTCCTGCCCGCCCTATTCGCTTGGAGCCAGCCGTGTCACAGGTTAAAATCGTCACCGACAGCAATGCTTACTTGCCCAATCCCGATCTGATCGAAGAGCTTGGCATCGAAGTCGTGCCGCTCACCGTGCGCATCGGCGCGCACAGTTACCCAGAGCGCGTCAACGTTACTGACGAAAGCTTTTTGAAGAAGCTGGCGAAAGACCCACAGAGCGCCAAAATCGTGACGCCTTCCGTCGCGCACATGCGCGATCTCTTTCGCGCCGTGGGCGAGACCAACGATTGCATCGTCTGCATTCATTCATCCGGCGCGTTGAACGACATGGCCGAGGTCTCGCAAAAGGCCGCAGGCGGGTTCATGGGACGCCAGCGCATCATCGTCCTGGACACCCTCACCACGTCAGCCGGCGTGGGCCTGATCGCTGAAGCCGCCGCGCGCGCGGCCGCAGACAACGCGCCCCAGGCTGAAGTTGTGCGCATTGTGCGTGGCATGATTCCCCATATGTACGCCCTCTTCTTCTCCGACACGCTGGATTATCTCGAATTGTGGGATCGCCTGGGCCCGGCCCAAACGATGCTGGGGACGATGCTGGGCGTCAAACCCATTGCGACGATGGAAGATGGCGATCTGATTCCGGTCGAGAAGGTGCGCAGCTATGGCCGCGCCGTGGATAAACTCTACGAGTTTGTCTCCGAGTTTTCGCGCATCAATCAACTGCACCTGATTCAGCATGACTTCGAGACGGAAGCCGCCCAGTTGCTCGAGCGCCTGGAAACGATCTATCCGAATCGGGAATTTCCGGTCATCGGCTATCCGCCTTCGTTAGCCATGCACATCGGGCCCAAAGCGATGGGCGTCGTTGTGTACGAAGGGACGCGTTGATGACCGCGAACAACGCCTTCACCCGGCTCAGCAAGATCCTGGAACTTGAACGTAAACAGGGCTATCGCAACAAGGCCGTGATCGGCGGGCTGGATAAACTTGCCGGCCGATGGGAGCATGACGCGCGCGCTGAGACGAGCGATGACACGGCCGTCAGTGAGATCATGGCGCTCATGCTCGGCTATCCCGCGCTCGATGATCCCACAGTCCGCGAACGCATCATCGAAAAGATACTGGCCCGCGTGGATGCGATGTCGGGCGCGCCTGCCCCATCCGCTGACGGGGAAAGCCCGGCGGAACTACCGGCGACAGTTAAAGACGCCACGGAACGGCCCGCCGAACCTTCATTGCCGCCCATCATCAAGCCCACGCCATCGAAGCCAGGCAACGGCCTGCCTGAACCGCTGCCCGCCCCAAGGCAGACGCCCCGGCCTGAAACGCTGTCTACCTCGGCGCCACGCGCAGAGACCCAAACGACCGAGCCGAGGACAAAGGACCCTGCCCGGCGGCCTGCACGAACGGAACTCCCGGCTTTTGGACTGGAGGCGGACGTCACACGCCTCCCTTCGGTGGGGCCGGCCCAGGCGCAAAAACTCGAGAAGCTCGGCGTTCACTCGATCCGCGATTTGCTCTATCTGCTGCCTCACCGCTACGAAGATTACAGTCAGTTCCGCACGATTGACCGCTTGCGCCACGGCGAACAGGTCACCATCATCGCCACGGTCTGGAAGATCGAATCACGCATCATCGGGGAGGGCCGCAAGATGGTCACGGCCGTGGTCGGCGACGGCACCGGCGAGATCATGATGACCTGGTTCAACCCCTACATCGAGCGCCAGATTCAGCGCGGGCGCGCCTATCGCTTCAGCGGCAAGATAGACAACTATCGCGGGCGTCCGCTCATGCGCAACCCGATTCTTGAGTCGCTAGACAAACAAGATATCAACACCGGGCGCATCCGGCCCATCTATCCACAGACCGAAGGCCTGACGACAAACTGGTTGAGCGGCGTCATGAAGAAAGCCGTGGACGCCTGGGGTGAAGATCTGCCCGATTTCCTGCCGGAGGATGTGCGCCGCCAGGCAGACCTGATGCCGTTGGGCGAGGCCCTGAGCCAAATCCACTTCCCGGACAATCAACTGCGCCTCGAACAAGCGCACCGCCGTTTGAGCTTCGACGAATTCTTCCTGCTGCAACTGGGCGTCCTGAGCCGGCGCAAAACCTTCCGCGACCAGACCGCCAAACCATTGCCATCGGACGCGCCGTTGGTGGCTGCGTTCGTAGACACGCTACCCTTCCCGCTCACCGGGGCCCAGCAGCGCGCCCTGGGAGAGATCGTAGGCGACCTTGGCCGATCTCAGCCAATGAGCCGCCTGGTGCAAGGCGATGTCGGGTCGGGCAAGACGGCCGTCGCGGCGGCGGCGCTGTGGCTGGCCGTGGCCAACGGCGCGCAGGGTGCGATCATGGCCCCCACCGAAATCCTGGCCGAACAACACGCGCGCTCATTCACGAAGATGTTCGCCGAAATCGCACACCCACAATATCAACGTTCCGTGCGCATCGCGCTCTTCACCGGGCGCATGTCACAGGGTGAACGCGATGCGGCACTGGCCGAGCTTGCCAATGGGGATATAGACATCGCCGTCGGCACCCACGCGCTGATTCAGGAGGATGTGACGTTTCGGGAGCTGGCCGTCGCCGTGGTGGACGAACAACACCGGTTCGGCGTCGAGCAGCGCGCGGCCTTGCGCCAGAAGGGCATCCAACCGCACGTGCTGGTCATGAGCGCCACGCCCATCCCGCGTTCGCTGGCCCTGACGCTCTACGGCGACCTCGACGTTTCCGTGATTGACGAAATGCCGCCGGGCCGGACGCCCATCAAGACCAAATGGCTCACCTCGGTGCAACGAGAGCGCGCCTATGCGTTCATCCGCCGGCAGGTCGAGAGCGGCCGGCAGGCGTTCATGGTCTATCCGCTGGTGGAGGAGGGCGAGCAGCCGGACGTGCTGGCCGCTGTCACCGAACATGAGCGCCTGGGTCGTGAGGTGTTCCCTGACTTGCGCCTGGGCCTGCTGCATGGGCGGCTCAAAGGGGACGAGAAGGACACCGTGATGCGCGCCTTCAGCGACGGAGAGTTCGATGTCCTGGTCGCGACCAGCATCGTCGAGGTGGGCATTGATGTGCCCAATGCGACGGTCATCGTCATCGAAGGTGCGGAACGGTTTGGCCTTGCGCAATTGCACCAATTCCGCGGGCGCGTGGGGCGCGGCCAACACGAATCCTATTGCATCCTGCTTTCCGATGCAGACGCAGGCGACGGCGCACAACGGCTTCAGGCGTTGGAAACCAATAATGACGGCTTTGCCCTCGCGCAAATTGACCTGGAAATGCGCGGGCCGGGCGATTTCTTCGGGACGCGCCAGAGCGGCTTACCGCCGCTCCAGACGGCCGAACTGGGCGACCTGCGCACGCTGGAGCTGGCGCGCGCCGCCGCACAGCGCCTCTTCGCCGAAGACCCACACTTAACCCATCCCGATCATCAGGAACTGGCCCAGCAGGTGGCCGCCTTCTGGTCGGGCGCCGCAGACCAGAGTTGAGAAGAGAACCATGACGCGAGCCATCTATCCGGGGACTTTCGACCCCATTCATAACGGTCACATAGACATCGCGACCCGCGCTGCGGCGCTGTTCGATGAATTGGTCATCGGGGTATACGACACGCCGCCCAAAACGCTCCTCCTGGAGACGGGCCAACGCATCGCACTGTGCCGTGAATGTCTGGGGCACTTGCCCAATGTTCAGGTGATGGCCTATAAGGGTCTGACGGTAGATTTTGCGCACGCGATTGGTGCTTCAGTCATGGTGCGCGGCCTGCGCGCCATCTCCGATTTCGAGTATGAGTTTCAAATGGCGCTGACAAACAAGACCCTCGCACCCGATGTGGAATTCGTCTGCCTGATGACCAGCCTCGAATACGCATATCTGAGTTCGACCATCCTGAAAGAAATCGCTTTCCTGGGCGGAGATATTTCCGCCATGACGCCCGTCGTCGTTCAGAACGTGCTCAAGTTAAGATTTGCCGAGGCCGGGTCGCCACTCAAAGTGCAGACCCTGGCCCCGTCCAGAGATTAAAACATCCGGCCCGCCGCCGGACGTCGCATACCCAAACGGCCATTCAAGCAAACTGGAGTTACCGTCGCCATGCAACAACTGATAGACGCACTGGACAATTTAGTGCAGCGAGGCATCCATGTCCCCGCCAGCGGGAAAGTCCTCATTGACGAGGCCGCCCTCATGCACATCATCGCGTTGATGCAAGATGAAATCCCCGATGATGTGACGATGGGACAACAACTCGCCAGGGAACGGGATCGCGTCCTGACCGACGCCAACGCACAGGCCAAGCGCATCATCGAAGACGCGCAAATGCAGGCGCAGAAGCGCGCCGATGACCAGGCCGTGCTGCAAATCGCGCGCCAGCGCGCCAAAGAGATTCAGGCGGAAGCCGAGCAGCGCGCCAACGGCCTGCGGGCTGAAACGGATTCCTACGTGGTGAACCAGTTGAACGGTCTGGAAAACCGCATCCAGCGGCTGTTGCGTGAAGTGCAGGCGGGCCAACGCGCCCTGACTCAGGAGCCGCCAAAGCGGACGGATGGCGGCTCTTTTTGACACAAATCCCTCAACCACCTATAATAACCTCTTAGCATCCGGCGTCCGGGTATGAACTGCGGCGTACTGGCGCGGAAATAGGTTTGCGGACGACGGTTTTAACGATGAATGAAAATTTGCTTTTTAATGTTGCTCAACTGCTGAAAGAACCGATCGGGTCTAGCCGAACGGGGGAAGTCAAGGCGGATTTGCGCCGGATTGCTCCCGAACTGGTGCAGGGCGAAACGGACATCGAGGCTTTGCTCACCGGCCAGGTTAAGCTCGCCAGTACCCAGATCGGCGTGCTCGTCCAGGGCAACCTGGAAGGCAACGCCGCGCTGAGTTGTGTGCGCTGTCTCGAGCCAGTCGAAACGCCGCTGGCGTTCCGCATTGAAGAGACGTTCGTGCCGACCATTGACATCATGACCGGCCGGCCGATTAAGGTCGAGGAAGAAGACCCGGCGCTCTGGATCAATGAGCACCACATCCTGGACCTGGAAGAAGTGATCCGGCAGGACGCCGTCCTGGCGGCGCCTTCACACGTTTTGTGCAGTCCCGATTGTAAGGGACTTTGCCCCAACTGTGGGCAGAATCTAAATGAAGGGCCTTGCGATTGTCGTCCGGAGACTGATCCGCGTTGGTCGGCCCTGCTTGATCTATTGGATCCGGAATCGTAAACCTGTATTTGTATTAGCAAGGAGTTCTGTCTGTGCCACCTCAACCAAAACGTAAGCTTTCCAAGGGCCGCCGCGACCGCCGGCGCGCCCACGACTCGCTCCCGGCGCTGCACCTGGTGCGCTGCACCCAGTGCGGTTCGCTGCGCCGGCCCCATAGCGCTTGCCCTGATTGCGGAACGTATCGCGGCATGACGGTTATCGAAATCGAAACAAAGAGCTGACAACCGGCGGGACATGACTCAGCGCCCGATGCTGACGTCCTTTCATAAAAAGGGGGGACCTGGGGGCTGACCCCACGTCCCCCTTTTGGCGTCGTTGACCCATTGTAGTTTAGGGCCTTGTGCCCGTAGCCGACGCCCACAAGGGGCTAAGCTACAGTTTCTTGGGTAGACAGTAACGCAAGACAAGGGATATATGCGCCGATGAGTTGTGATGCATTCATCTTTCCCGGCCAGGGGTCTCAATACGTCGGCATGGGCGCGGCTTTGGCCGCAACCTATGTCGTCGCACGCGACACCTTCGCGCAGGCCGACGAGATCCTGGGATTTCCCCTGTCGGAACTCTGTTTCACAGGGCCGAGCGACGATCTCACCGATACGCGCAACGCGCAACCCGCGATCCTGACGACGAGTATTGCGGCGCTGCGAGTCATCCAAACCGAGCGGCCTGATCTGGCGGAACCGTGCTTCGTCGCCGGTCACAGCCTGGGCGAGTATAGCGCGTTGGTCGCTGCGGGGGCGCTGGACTTTGCAGACGCCGTGCGCCTGACGCGGACGCGCGGCGAGCTGATGGCGCGCGCCGGGGTGACAACTCCCGGCAGCATGGCCGCCATCCTGCGCCTTGAGGATGCCCGGGTGACCGACATTTGCGCCGAAGCCGCCCGCGCATCGGGTGACGTGGTGCAAGTTGCCAATTACAACTCACCCGGTCAGGTCGTGATCTCCGGCGGTGCGGCAGGCATTGCCGCCGCCGGCGCGCTGGCGACCGCGGCCGGTGGTCGGACGCGCGTTCTTGCGGTGAGCATCGCCTCACATTCGGCGCTCATGCAACCTGCCGCCGACGTGTTTGTAGAAGTCGTTGAGGCCACGCCATTTCAAACGCCGCGCATCCCGGTCATTGGCAATATTGGGGCGATGCCATTAACAACCCCGGCGGCGATCCGCCGCGAACTGGTGGCGCAACTCACCTCTTCCGTCCGCTGGACCGACTCGGTGCGCTTCATCGGCGCAAACGGTGCAACTCGATTCATCGAAATCGGCCCGGGACAGGTGCTTACGGGATTGGTCAAACGGATCGAGCCCAACATTCCAACCGCCAACGTCGTCGAACCCGGCGACCTGGCGAGCCTTTAAGCGGAGCCGGATCATGCTGAATGGTAAAATCGCCCTCGTCACCGGAAGCTCGCGCGGCATCGGCGCGGCGATTGCGACGGAGTTGGCCGCCCAGGGCGCAACCGTGGTCATCAACCACCGGGACAGCGCGGAGCAAGCCGCCGCGGTCGTCGCACAGATCGAAGCCGTCGGCGGGCAGGCGGTCGCGCTCCAGGCCGACGTCAGCCTGTGGGACGATGCGCAGCGGCTCGTCAAAGAAACGGTCGAGCGCTTCGGACGCCTCGACATTCTGGTGAACAACGCCGGCACCACCCGCGACACCCTCTTGATGCTGATGAGCGAAGACGCGTGGGACACGGTGATACGCACAAATTTGAAAAGTGCGTATAATTGTAGCAAGGTGGCGTTGCGCCCGATGTTCAAGCAACGCAATGGCCGCATCATTAACATCACGTCGGTCTCCGGCATCTCCGGCAATGCCGGACAAACCAACTACTCGGCGTCGAAGGCGGGCATGATCGGCTTCACCAAAGCGCTGGCAAAAGAGGTCGGCGGCCGGAACATCACCGTCAATGCCGTGGCGCCGGGCTTCGTGCCGACGGCGTTGACCGAAGTGTTGGCAGAAGAGCAAAAGCAGCGTATCATCGAGTTAACGCCGCTGGGCCGGTTCGCGCTGCCCGAAGAAATCGCCTACGCCGTGGCCTTCCTGGCAAGCGAGCGCGCGGCATTTATTACCGGGCAGGTTTTGAGTGTTGACGGTGGGTTGATCTGACGGAATAGGAGATGCTCGATGGGAGAGGTCGAAGGTAAAGTCACGATCGCGCCGAGTGTGTTGACCGCCATCGTGCGTTTGACGGTGCTGGAGAATCGCGGCGTGCAAAAGCTGGCGACCCATCACGCGCCGGTGAGAGGCTTGCGCGCGGCCACGTCCTCCGATGACGGCGTCATTGTCACCCTGGACCCCGCCGGCGTGAATGTCGAATTGCATATTATCGCGGTGCCCGACGCCAACCTCCTGAAGCTGGGTGAAACCATTCAGGAAGACGTGCGTAGGGCAATCGAGCACATGGTGGGCATGCCCGTTTCCCAGGTAGACGTTCACATCGAGGGCGTTGCCCTGGATTCTCAAGCCCACATGAGGAACTGATGACATCCGTACACATCCGGCGCCTCGCGCGCGTCAGTGCGTTGCAGGCGCTCTACGAACTCGATACAACCCATCACGCCGCCGATGACGTCATCGCGTTCCGCCTTGCAGAACAGCCCCTCACACCCGAAGGCGAAGCGTTCTTGCGGCTGCTGGTGAGCAGCGTGGTGAAACAAAGAACGGCGCTGGACGTTCGCATTCAGCGCCATGCTCCCGCCTGGCCCGTCGCGCAGATCGCCGTCATTGACCGCAACATTCTCCGCATTGCCCTTGTCGAGTTGTCGGAAGCCATTGGAACACCGCCGAAAGTCGCCATTAACGAAGCCGTAGACCTCGCCAAGATTTTCGGCAGTGACGCCAGCCCGCGTTTCATCAATGGTGTTCTGGGCGCTGCGATGGGCGATCACGCTGAGGTCGAACCGGCAGCCCCGATACCCGAGGCGACAAAGGATTAACCGTGGACATCTTAGGCATCGGCCCCCTCGAGCTTTTGTTCATCCTGATTATCGCGCTCGTCTTTGTCGGGCCGGACAAGCTACCTCAAATGGGCGCGAAGTTGGGCCGAAGCGTGAAGGACATGCGCCGCGCCACACGTGAATTCTCGCGCGAGGTAGACGCAGCGCGACAGTCTATCGAGTCGCCGATCAGCGAGATCAAGCAGCCGTTCCAGGAAATGGCGGAGCCGTTCCAGGAAGTCAAAAAAGTCGCGGATTCCATGACGAACACGGCGAAGAACATGAAGGATCCGGCCAGGGCATTGCGCGAATCGGTCATGCGCGAGCTCAGCCTGGACGCCGAACCGGACGAACCGGCTCAGCCCGTGGAACCCGAACCTCGGATCGCCCCGCCGACCCTGGGCGAGTCCGCGCCTGCTGCGGTTTCCGCCGAAAGCGTCGCGCCTGCTGAAGTTTCCGGCGAAAGCGCCGCGCCTCAGCCCGCCAACCCGCCGGAGCCCGAACCGGCTCAAAATCCACCCGTCGAGACTCAGGGATAAATCAATGTCGTTTACCGGCGTTTTCGGCCTTGTCATGCTCGTCATCGTGGCCATTGCCTTGCTTGGCCCGTCCAAACTACCGGCAGGCATCGAGCAAATGTGGTTGATGCTGTCAAACTTTCGCCGCTCGCAACAAGAGGTGCCCCCTCTGACGATGGAACAGGCGCGGCGCGCCTGGGAAGCCAGCGAAAGCCCCTTCTACGACCTCATCCAGATTATGTATGGCGCGGTAGACCATCTGGTCGAGCTCCGCAAGCGCATCTTTATCGTGATTGCGGCAATGATTATCGGCGGCGTCCTCGCAGTTGTCTTCGCCGATCAGATCCTCGCGGTGTTGACGAAACCCGCGCACGGCACGGAACTGATCGTGCTGCGCCCTACCGATATGATCTGGACCTATTTCGAAGTCATCTTCAGCACGGCGGCCGTCTTCGCGCTGCCCGTACTCTTCTACCAGGTGCTGTTCTTCATCAAGCCTGCTCTTGAATCGCCGGAAGAGTTATCCATCTTCCGCGGCGTCGCTTTCTTTGGCGTGCCGCTGATCGTCGTCTTCTTTGTCACCGGCATGGCGTTCGCGTACTTCATCATGCTGCCCTACGGGTTACAATACCTGATGTCATTCGGCACGGAGTTCGCGACCGCGACCTGGAACATCCGCGAGTACTTTTCTTTCGTGCTGGCGATCCTGCTCTGGATCGGCGCGGCGTTTTTGACGCCGCTGGTCATGGGGCTACTGGCAAGGCTTGGCCTGGTTTCGTCACAGGCGATGGCAAAACAATGGCGCTTCGCCATCATCGGCATGGCAGTCGTCGCGGCCATGATTACCCCCACGGTTGACCCCGTCAACATGGCCCTGGTCATGGGGCCACTATTGCTGCTTTACGTGCTGGGCGTCGTGTTCGCCAGGATCGCCTACAGACCGCGCGACATCTCGACCACAGCCGGCGAGGCCGCGTCCGAGACATAATCCGGAGGATAAGAGTGGTTTCAATGGAGAGACAACGCGTTCTCATCATGGGCGCCGCAGGACGCGACTTTCACAATTTCAACACCGTATTTCGGGACGATGACCGCTACGAGATCGCTGCCTTCACGGCGACGCAAATCCCCAACATCGAGGGACGCCGCTATCCGCCTGAATTGGCCGGGCCACTTTATCCGCAAGGCATCCCCATCTATCCCGAAAGCGACCTGGTCCGGCTCATCGCCGAGTTGGATATTGATCAGGTCATCTTTGCCTACTCCGACGTGCCCCACCAATACGTGATGGACAAGGCCGGCATCGTGTTGGCCGCCGGCGCAGATTTTCGACTCATCGGCGGCAAGCAGACAATGCTTCGCTCGATGAAACCGGTGGTCGCCGTCTGCGCGGTCCGCACGGGCGCAGGTAAATCGCAGACCACGCGCTACGTGGGCAACCTGTTGCGCGAGATGGGGTTACGCGTGGTGGCCGTCCGCCACCCCATGCCCTACGGCGACCTGGTGCGCCAACGCGTCCAGCGGTTCGCCACATACGACGACCTCGATCGTTACGACTGCACCATCGAAGAGCGGGAAGAGTACGAGCCGCACATTGACCGCGGTATCACCGTTTACGCCGGTGTAGACTACGAAGCGATTCTGCGGGAGGCCGAGCAGGAAGCCGACGTCGTGCTGTGGGACGGCGGCAACAACGACCTGCCCTTCTTCCTGCCGGATATTCACATTGTCGTCGCAGACCCCCACCGGGCCGGACACGAGCGCACTTACTATCCGGGCGAAGCCAACTTCCGCCGCGCCGATGTGATCGTCATCAACAAGGTGGACACGGCCGATCTCGCGCACGTCGCAACCGTGCGCGACAATGCTGCGGCCATGAACCCCGAAGCAATTCTCATTGAAGCCGCGTCGCCCATTTTTATCCCCGACCCGGACGCGATTCGCGGCAAGCGGGTGCTGGTCATCGAAGACGGCCCGACTCTTACCCACGGCGAGATGAAATACGGCGCGGGCATCGTGGCGGCGCGGCGCTTCGGCGCGGCCGAGATCATTGATCCTCGACCCTACACCGTGGGAACCATCACCGAGACGTTCGAGAAGTACCCCGATATCGGCATGTTGTTGCCCGCCATGGGCTATGGCCTCAAACAAATCGCGGATCTCGAAGAAACCATCCGGCGCGTGCCCTGCGATCTCGTGCTGTCGGCCACGCCGATTGATCTGACACGCGTGGCGCACATCGAACACCCCATGCAGCGTGTGCGTTATGAGTTACAGGTCATCGGACAACCGACGCTGGAAGGCGTGCTACGTGAGCGGCTGGAACCCCTCCTCAGCGACGCTTGAAAGACGGCCAGAGCATGGAAGACCTTTACGCAGAGCTGGCTGCCCTGCCGCCCGAAACACAGGGCCGCGTGCGCGAATACATGGCGTTTCTGCGCTGGCGGTCCGAGCAGACGCACCTGGCGGAAAGCGCCGCCGCGATGCGCGCCTGGGAATATAGCTTCCTCGAACATATCGAAGGGGCGGACGTCCGATCCAGCCGCAATGGGCGGGGCATGGAAGTAAAGATCGCCGAGGCGACCGTGGGTGGCGAACGTCGCCCGGCTTTGTGGCAACATCCGCCCATCCAGGGTGAAGGGTTGGTGGAGTATCACGCACCGGTACCGGCGGGGCTGCGCAACCTGCGGCTGCGTTTCGCCGTTGGTATCCGCGACGGCGCCGATTCGGGTGAGCGGCTTGTCGCGTTCCGGGTGCGCGTCGCTGGTTGGCAGGTGTGGAGCCGGGCATGTTGGCCCACGGCGTGGGAAGAAAGCGAAGTGGCGCTGCCCTTCCACGCCGGGGATGTCCTGCGCATCGGGTTTGCGACCGATTGCCTGGGCGACCACCCGTTCGCCTGGACCGTCTGGGGCGAGCCGATCCTGCTGGGTGAACGCGTCGAAGCCGACGGCGTTTGAACGGGCATAAAAATCAAGATTAGAGGCATGTCTTTTCCTTCGTAGTGAAGGCTTTAGCCGTTCGGGGGAACTACAAAGACTAAAGCCTTCACTACGAAGGAAAGCGACGCGCGGTTTTCGGATAGAGACTGAGAATTTTAAGCCGCCCCGCGATCAGGCGACTCAACCCGCCTGCGCCGAAGCTGAACCCGACTCATGAGCCAGAGTCCGAAAGCCGCCCCCGCCGCATCCGTGGCGATATCCAGGATATCGGGCGTCCGTCCGGGCACGAAACTCTGATGGAATTCGTCGCTGACGCCATAGAGGACCGCGATAATAAACGCCCAACGCGTCGCCTGCCTTACTCCGGCATAGGCCGACGCCCGCTCCCACAACACCGCCAACACCGCGTAAACCGTGAAATGCCCCGCGATATCCCTCAAATCGTCATACCATCTGCCGTCCAGAAACGGGAAGCTATGCTGAGATGACAGATAGAAGATAAGGCCCATCCAGCCCAGCGCCAGCCCCCAGCGCAGTGGCCCGCTTTCCCAAACTTTACGTAGCATCCTGCCTCAACTTATGTCAATTGATTATCGGCGTTGAACGCGACGCGCCAGAGCGATGCGATACGCCGCCAACGCGCGCGCTGCCAGTTGCGGCCAAGTGAACCCCGCGACAACGCGGGCATACGCCGCGGCGCCCAAACTGCGCGCGCGCGGCAAGTCACTCAGGAGCGCTGCCACAGCCACAGCAAACGCTGCCGCGTCGCCGGGCGCAACCAGCATCCCCGCCTCGCCCAACGTCGCCGGTATCTCGCCGACAGCCGTGGCGATGATCGGCAACTCCGCCGCCATCAGTTCCAGCAGTTTGGCGCTGTGGCGCGCCCGGTTCGTCGGCATATCCGCCCAGGGTAACACAGCGACCGCGCCCCGGGCAAACCATCCGGGCAGTTCCGCCTCAGGAACCCAGCCCACGGACGTGACGCCAGGCAGCCGCGCCAGTTCGTTTTCTTCACCGGCCAACCCGCGCCCGACCACGATCAGTCGCGCGTCGGGAATCAGGCTTTGCACCTGAGCCCACATCGCCGCGACATCGGCAACCCGCACCCCGGCAAACCGAGTATACAGCAGCACCGTGTTCGGTTCAGGACGCCGCGCCGCCGGTGAGCGCAGCGCGACCTCCGCAACGCCATTGGGGAGATGCACGATGCGCGCGTCGTCGGCGCCGAAACCAACCGCGCGCTCACGCAGGCAGGCGCTGGTCACCGTCCACGCGTCGGCGTGCGACAGCCCGAAGCGCTCTTGCCCCGCGAAAACCCTTTGCGCCGCCGTAGAGTAGCCGGTGCGCGGATCGTCGTTCCAACCGCCCGGCCCTTCCCAATCATCGGCGTCCATCACCAGGCCGAACGGCGCGCGTTGCGCCCACAGTATCGTCCCTGCCAGCCCGGACGGGCCTTTCGGCTTGAACAGATGCACCACATCCGGCCCCCACGCACGGACAGCGCGAGCGAGGCTCACGCCCAGAGCAATGTGGCCCATGCCCGGACTCGTCCCAACAAGCGTCGTCAAGCCCATATTGATTATGTCAATGCCATCTTCCGGCCAACGCCGTCCGGCGTCTTCAGGGCTGTCATAAGGCGGCACGAAAACGGCAACCTGCCTGCCCTGCTGCGCCAGCGCCTTTCCCATCGGCAAGACGCGCGCGCGCGTCGTCCCTTTGGCGCTGAGGCCAAATGGGGCAATCAGGGCGATGCGACACGGCGCATTGAGATCCAACGATTCAACCTCGCCTTATAGGGATACGGATTGATTCGTCCATTCTACCGTCGAAGCATAAAAAGCTCCGAATCAAAAGCGGCGACCCGAATCATCGGATCGCCGCTTTACGGCTCGTCGGACAGAAGAATGTTACTTGAGAGACAGCAGGTAGGCTACGAGGTCGTTGACCTGTTGCGCGCTCAGAGCATCTTTGTAGGCCGGCATGATGCCTTCAGCAAAGCCGCCTTCAACATAGGCATTCGGGTCAACGATCGAGTTGTGCAGGAACTGCTCAGCCGTCTCGCCCGAAACCTTACTCGCCGCCGCGGATCCAATTCCGGCCAATGACGGGCCGACGATCGTCTGGCCTGCGTCCAGCGAATGGCACGTTACACAACCGGGTTGAGAGCCGATGGTGGCTTGTGCAAACAGGGCCTTGCCCGCATCCGCGTTGCCGCCGGGTGCCGCCGCCGGAGCCGCCGCGCCGCCTCCGCCCCCACATGCTGCCACCAGGGCCGCCGCGGTCAGCAAGACGATTACCAACAAGAGATGTCGTTTCATGGTACGTACTTCCCTCCTTATGAGAAGTCATCTGACACAACCTGAACGTTAGCAGATAAACGGTCAGATCGTCAAACTGCATCAGGCGTTTGTGACGAATCCACGCGGAGCTAACCTCACCGGCCCTCGGTGGGCTGAAGGAAGCGGGTTCAGTACCATTCAGTTCTCCCCACCCGGCAACTCCAGTTTGCACCGCGTCGAAGGTGACGTTTGACAGGGCATAAATTGTATGATAAATTCCCGTCAACGCTGTCGTAAACGCTGTCAGACCCGCCCATGATGTAAATGACAACGCGACACGACGATCTCGAAACCAGTATAGCTTTTCTTAACGGAGCCAGTCATTGCCGCCGACGTTGCGCGATGTCGCGCAGAGAGCAGGAGTCTCGACGAAAACCGCGTCCCGGGTAGTCAATCACCAGGGAGAGGTTTCCGATGAGACTCGTGCGCGCGTCCAGGCGGCGATCCGGGAATTGGGCTATCGGCCAAGCAAGCTGGCGCGCGGGTTGGTCACCCACCGCACGGATACGATTGGCCTGGTGTTAGGCGACATCTGCAATCCGTTCTTCCCTGAAGTGGCCCGTGGCGTGTTGGACAACGCCGAACAGACTGGATATAACGTCTTCGTCTGTAACTCAGACGGCAACCTCGCGAAAGAAACCCGCACGCTCCATTCTCTTGCCGATCACGCCGTAGACGGAATCATTCTCTTTCCGTCACTCGAAATTGAAGACTTTCTGCTGTCATTTGCCGCGCAAGGCCGGCCCGTCGTTTGCGTCAACCGCCCATTTGAATCGCCCTGGATCAGCCGGGTAATGATGCGGAGCCGCGACGGTGCAAGGCAGGCTACCGAACACCTGATTAACAAGGGCCACAAAAAGATCGGCATGCTTAACGGGCAGGCCAAGCCGGCCACACGTCATGAGCGGGTACGCGGCTATCTTGAAGCGCTAGGGGCAAATGGCTTGCCTGAATGCGCAGATTGGATCATTTCCGGGCCGCCCGTCCTTGAACAAGGCCGACGCGCCGCACATGAGTTGCTGATGCAGCATCCTGAAATAACCGCCATTTTTGCCTACAACGATCTGCTGGCGCTGGGCGCAATCCAGGCGTGCGCTGACCTGGGCCGTCGTGTGCCTGAAGATTGTGCGGTTATCGGTTTCGATGATATCCCGCTGGCCGATCGGGTTTCACCCACGTTGACAACTGTGCGGGTTGACAAATATGCACTCGGCCAACTGTGTATGCAGCGCATGTGCGAGATGTTGTCGTCACCCGAAACGCTTTTTCCGCCGGTGGAAATCGGCGTCGAGTTGATCGTGCGAGAATCCGCCTGATCTGCCGAACCATATTGATTTAGGGACACAGCCGTCATGACACAACCTGAAGTGCTCACTGCCAGGTGGCAGCATAACCCCGACGCCATCCTCGAAGTCATTGATCTGAAGACCTATTTCCACATGGAAAACGCTACCGTCCGCGCGGTGGACGGCGTTAGCTTCGCGCTGAAACGCCAGAAGACGTTGGGCGTCGTCGGTGAAAGCGGCTGTGGCAAGAGCATCACGGCCATGAGCATCATGCGGCTGCTCAAGGAACCTCCGGGCAAAATCGAAGCCGGGCAAATCCTCCTGCATCCCGCCGACGGCAGCCAGACCGTTGACATCGCCGCCCTCGACCCGCAAGGCCCCGACATACGCCGCATCCGCGGCGGTGAGATCGCCATGGTCTTTCAGGAGCCCATGACCTCCCTTAATCCCTTGTATTCCATCGGCCGCCAGATTGCCGAATCGGTGGAGATCCATCAGGGCCTCAACCGTAACCAGGCCATGGCGCGCGCGCTGGAGATGCTCAAACGCGTCCAGATCGCCGACGCCGAGCGTCGCTTGAACGAATACCCGCACCAGTTGAGCGGCGGCATGCGCCAGCGCGTCATGATCGCCCTGGCGCTCTCTTGCAACCCCGACATCCTCATCGCCGACGAGCCGACCACGGCGCTGGATGTGACCGTCCAGGCGCAAATCCTCGAACTGATGGCCGAATTGCAGACCGATTTCCATTCGTCCATCATCCTCATCACCCACAATCTCGGCGTCGTCTCGCAGATGGCCGATGAGGTCGCCGTGATGTACCTGGGCAAAATCGTCGAATTCGGCGGCACACACGATATCTTCCACGAACCGCTGCACCCTTACACAGTGGGGTTACTCAACTCGATCCCGGTGCTTGGCCGGGCGAAGCGCGAACTCGTGCCCATCAAAGGTATGGTGCCCTCACCCACCGAGGACATTCGCGGCTGTGCATTCGCAACCCGCTGTCCGCGCGTGATGCGCCGGTGCATTGACCAGCAACCGGTCTTGCGCGAAGTACGACCTAATCACACGGCAAGTTGCTGGCTCTACGAATAAATGAGAGGAGGTGATCGCAGCAACACGGTATAAACAGGACCTCAAGGTGGAGAAGTCAGCCGATGAACTGGTTCTATGAGACATCATCGGCATTGAAAACTGTTCAAAGAAGAAGGAGTAAGGAACCATGTCAGCGAAGCGTAAGTTGTGGACTGTCATCAGCATCATGGCCGTCGCCACGATGTTGGTCACATCCTGCGCCGCGCCTGCGCCCCAGGTCGTCGAGAAAATCGTGACCCAGGTGGTGAAGGAAGAGGTGCAGGTCGTTCAGACGCAAGTCGTCGAAAAAGTGGTCGAAAAAGAGAAGGTCGTCGAAAAAGAGACCATGGTCGAGATCCAGGGGCCTGTGCCTTTCCCTGAGGCCGTATCTCTGGACCTGGGCGGCTCGGAAGTCAAGCGCCAGCCGATCAGCGAGATCGTCACCTACAAGGCGCTGGATTCCTACACGGAACCGCCCTGGATCACCGACCTTGTGACCGCCGGCAAGCTGCCGCCTGTGGCAGACCGTCTGCCGAAAGAGCCGCAAGTCGTCCTGACCTCCGGCATGTCCTCGGGCATCGGCGGTTACGGCGATGTGTGGCGTGACTTCTCGGCATGCCCCACCGCCGGTTGGAATCACGGCGCCGGTGTGACGGCCGGCTGGTTCGGCATCGAGTCCATGTCGTTCGCCTACCAGGCGCTCGTGAAAACCGGGCCGCTCTGGCGCGCCGACCAGGACACTGATCCGTTCCCCAATCTTGCGATGAACTGGGAATGGTCAGCAGACGGCAAAGAACTCACGATGAACCTGATCGAGGGCGCCAAGTGGTCTGACGGCGAGCCGTTCACCGCGGACGACGTCATCTTCACCTATGAAGACTACATCCTCGACCCGAACGTCAACTCCTGGCAGCAAGCCGGCCAGTGGACCTGGCCCGATGGCACGGTCGCGAAGCTGGAGAAGGTGGACGACTACACCATCAAATGGACCTTCCCCGTCGAAAAGCCGATCGAGAAGTTCTACCAGATGGATGAGCAAGATTTCAACGTCATGCCGGCGCACATCTTCAAGCCGCTCCATCCCAAATACAACCCCGATATGGACTACAAGGACTTCGAGAACGCACAGCCCCCGGATCAGTTGCCCCAGTATACGATGGGCCCGTGGGTCGCGACCGAATACAAGACCGACGAACTGCTGATCATGCGCCGCAACCCGTACTTCTGGAAGGTGGACGAGACCGGCCAGCAGCTCCCGTACATTGACGAAGCCGTGTATCAGAAGGGGCCGAGCGGCACGGGCCGCACGTTGTGCGTCCTCGCCGGCGGTTGTGATCACACGAATATCGAGAATCCCTCGACCGAGTACATCGAGACCATGAAGCGCGCCCAGGATGCGGATGCCCACTTCGTCGTGAGCTGGGGTCCCGAGACGCTCTCCTACTCCGTCATGGTCAACCAGTCGGACAGCCTCGGCGTCAAGGATGATCGTGATGTTGCGATACGCGAACTCTTCCGCACCCCGGAATTCCGCCGCGCGCTGAGCCATGCCACCGATCGTGACGGTCTGGCGCAGTCCATCGTCCGCGGCCCGTTCCTGCGGGCCTTCCCCGGCGGCGTCAACCCCGGCTCGCCGGAGTTCGACCGCGCATCGGTCGTCTACTATCCTTACTCGCCCGACACCGCCAAGAAACTGCTGGCCAGCCTGGGCTTCGAGGACACCGACGGTAACGGCATCCTGAACTGGACCAGCGGCGCGCTCTCCGGCCAGGACCTGGTGATCGCGATGATCGCCAACGAAGACCAGCAAGAAGCCGTCACGCTGTCCAATGCGCTGGTCTCCGCCTGGGGCGAAGTCGGCATCAAGCTGAACTTCCGGCCCGTCACCAGCTCGGCGGGTACTGAGATCACGACGAGCGGCGAATGGGACATGTACGTCACCCGTGGCGGCCAGGTATGGGCGCTCCCGTTCACTCGTTGTACAGAGATGGCGCCGGTCACCGCCAATAATCCTGCATGGCACCGCGAAGGCGAAAAGCCTCGCAACCTGATGCCGTTCGAAAAAGAGTTGGTGGATTTGACCAACCGGTACTGCGTCGAGCGCGACCCGGTCAAACGTCAGGCGTTGCTCAGCGAGTACAACAAGATCTTCACCGAGAACAACTACGCCATCGGCCTGATCGTCGGCCGCTATGGTCTGGCAGTCGCGAAGCGCTTCCAGAACGTAAACCCGGGCCTCCCGACCTTCCTGTACCAGTTTGTCGAAGACGCGATCATGTCCGAGCAGTTGTGGACCGCGCCGGACGCCCAAGTCCCGCAAGTCCGCCCGAACACGATCCCGGTATACAAGTAACATCGTTCCGAGGGGTAGGCCCGCGGGCCTACCCCTCCTTGCAAACTCACTTCAGGGGCAAGCATGCTTGCCCCTGTCGAATCAACCAACAGCGGTCAGGTAGCCCATGCTAAACTATATTATTCGCCGGTTGATCATTTCCGTCTTCATGCTTCTGGGGATCGGGCTTGTCTCCTTTGCGGTGATTCAGCTTCCGCCGGGAGACTTCGCGACGACCTATCAAAATTATCTGATCAACGCCGCGGGGATGACCCAGGACGAAGCCGAAGCCGCCGCGCAGATTGTGCGCGTTCGTTATGGCCTCGACAAACCGATGCCGATACAATTCGCGAATTGGATCAAAGGCATCGTCACCAGGGGCGAGTTCGGCTATTCGTTTGCCTATCGCAGAGACGTCGGTTCACTGATTGCCGAACGCCTGCCGAAAACCTTGATGATCGCCCTCCTCGCGCACATTATTTCAACCGTCATCGGCCTGGGGCTCGGCATTTATGCCGCGCCGCGCAAATATGGCGTGGCCGATAACATCCTTTCCGTTTTTGCCTTTGTGCTCAGTTCTGTGCCGCGTTTCTGGATGGCGTTGGTCCTGATGTACGTCCTTGTATTTACGTTCGGACGGCACCACATCAGCTCATTCTTCTCGCCGCAGTTCGCGGTCGCGCCGTGGTCAATCGCCAGGTTCGCGGACATGGTGCAGCACATTTGGCCCGTGGTGCTGATCGCCGGGCTGGGCGGCGTGGCCCGCAACATGCGCGTGATGCGCGGCAACCTGCTTGACGTGCTCAACACGCAATACGTCACAACTGCTCGTTCGAAGGGCCTGACCGAAAGCGCCGTCATCAACAAACACGCCGTGCCGAATGCATCGCACGCCATCATCGCCTATCAGGGCACCGTCTTGCCGTATATGCTGGCCGGCGAGCTGGAAGCGGCCATTGTATGGAACTTACCTACCCTGGCGCCGCTCTTCTACGCTTCGCTGGTGACGCAGGATATTTACATCTCGGGCAGCCTGTTGCTGATTTATGGTGCGATGATCATTATCGGCAACCTGCTCTCCGACATCCTGCTGGCGTGGTACGATCCGCGCATCAAATACACATGAACCACCATGATGGAAGGCCGCAATGACTGAGACCGCTGGACTTGGACCCCTTGACCGCCCCGGCAGCGCATTTCCGCAGCCGGACGTGGATGAACTCGGCGAGGCCACTGCGACCCTGCGCACCGTGGGGCTCGAAGTGCAAGAGAGTTACTTCCAACTCATCTGGCGCCGGTTCCGGAAGAGCAAAATCGCGATCCTGGGTGGGTTGATGGTCATCGCCCTCAGCCTGCTCGCGATTTTTGCCGATTTCTTTTCGCCGAACCCTCTGCGCGAGCTGAACATGGAGGCGTCTTTCACGCCGCCCACACGGATCCACTTCGTAGATGCCGAGGGCACTTTCCACCTCAGGCCCTTCGTCTACACACCGGTCGTCACGATTGATATGACCACCTTCGTGCCGACATGGGAAGAGGATACAACCGAGATGCACCCCCTCCAGTTCTTCCCGCAGAGTTGGGAGTACAAACTCCTGGGCACCTTCCCTGCAAATCGGCACCTCTTCGGCGTCGAGGCGCCGGGCCGCATCTACATCCTGGGCACCGACCGCCTGGGCCGCGACCTGTGGGGCAAATCGTGCGAGGCGGGGCGCATCTCACTGACGATGGCGCTCTTCGGCACGCTCATCAGCGTCGCCATCGGCTCCGTCGTCGGTATCTCTTCGGGCTATTACGGCGGCCGCACCGACACCATCATGCAGCGCGGCGTCGAGTTCGTCAATGCCTTCCCGCAACTACCATTGTGGATGGCGCTCGCCGCGATCATCCCGCGCACCTGGGACTCGTTGAGGATTTTTATCATCATGTCTATCATCTTTGCCATGCTCTCGTGGACCACGCTGGCCCGCGAAGTGCGCGGTAAAGTGCTATCCTATCGCGAAAGCGATTTCGTGTTGGCCGCGAAAGAGATGGGCGCATCCGACGCGCGGATCATCTTCCGCCATCTCTACCCGAATATGTTGAGCCACATCATCGTCGTACTGACGCTGACCATCCCCGGCATCATCCTGGCGGAAGCCTTCCTGAGCTTCCTGGGCATCGGCATCCAGGAGCCGCTGACGAGTTGGGGCCTGCTGATGCGCCAGGCGCAGACCATTGACGTGCTGGGCGAGTATACCTGGATGATGACGCCGGTGCTCTTCATCATCACGGCGGTGCTCGGCTTCAACTTCCTGGGCGACGGCCTGCGCGACGCCGCCGACCCGTACGCGACGATGTAACGAGGCACACGTGACACATGTAAACCGCATCTTCATCGAACGTGACGGCAGCCCGCTCTTCGTGCTGGGGGCGCAATCGCGCAACTCCAGCGGCTATAATGACGCGGAATCGGACGCGGCATTCCGGGCCGTCAAGGCGCTGCACGGGAACACGTTGGAAATCCCCGTCTACTGGGGGCAGGTCGAGCCGGAGGAAGGGCGCTTCGATTTCACGGCGGTGGACGCGCTGATAGCGAGTGCGCGCCGTCACGGGCTGCGGCTGGTGCTGCTGTGGTTCGCAACCTGGAAGAACGGCGACATGGATTACGCGCCGGATTGGGTCAAGCGCGCGCCGGAGCGGTTCAAGCGCGTGGTCTCCCCCACCGGGTGGGCGATCTGGGTGCTCTCCTCACATTGCCGCGCGAACTGGGAAGCCGACCGCCGCGCCTACGTCACCCTGTGTCAACACCTGAAAGACCACGATCAAGACCAGCGCACGGTGATCGCCGTGCAGATCGAGAACGAACCGGGCATCCTGGGCAGCGACCGCGACTATGGTCCCGAAGGCCAGGCCGACTACGAAGCGCCGGTGCCGGATGCGCTGATTGCGATCCTGCAAGCCGCCGTGCAAGGCCCTGTCTATGACCTCTGGCAGGCCACCGGCGCACACGCAGCGGGCAACTGGTCGGAAGTCTTCGGTCAGGCCGGCGGCGAGTTGATGACAGCCTGGAGCATCGCGACCTACATTGATGGGTTGGCGGAAGCGGGCAAGGCCGCCTATGACCTGCCGATGTACGTCAACGTCTGGCTGGGCGAAAACGGCTGGGCGATCCCCGGCGAAAGCTACCCATCGGGCGGCCCCGTATCCAAGGTGCTTGATATCTACAAGACATTCACGCCGCACGTTGACCTCATCGCGCCCGACATCTACATCGCGGACTCACGTGGGTACGAGGCGATCCTGGCGACCTATGCGCGCGACGACAACGCGCTGTTCGTGCCGGAGTCCGCACCGGGCAGATCGAACGCCTGGTTGCTCTTCCGCGCCCTCGCCGACTACAACGCCATCGGCTACGCGTTCTTCGCCGTCGAACACATCTTCGATGCGGACGGCGCGATTCACCCGGATTTGCAACCCATCGTGGACAGTATGCGCTGCACCTCCGCGGCGATCCCGTTGCTCCTCAAGTATCAGGGTACGGATCAGATTCATGCCGTGGTGCAAGAGGAAGACCTCGCCGCACAGCGCATGAAGCTGGAAGGCTACACCGGGATGGCCGAGTTCCATAGCGGGCTGCGCGACTTCGCAGCAAGCGACTGGCGACACCTGCGCAGCGGCGCCACACGTGGCAGAGGGCTGGTCTTCCAGGCTGCACGCCACGAATTCTACGTCGTCGGCGCGGGGTTCCGGTTGGCGCTGCGCCCGGACGAAGCGCCGGAGCGTGCGCTGGATCCCACGTTAACCAACCATGCTCTCCTCACCCGGCAAGCGCACTATATCAGCGTGGATGAAGGACATTTCGACGCGGACGGCGAATTCATTGTGGACCGCCGGCGTAACGGCGACGAGTTTGATCTGGGCATCTGGGTGAGTGCGGACACCGGCGTCGTGCGGGCCGTGTTGTGTGATTAGGGGATTGAGTTGAGAAGACAAATTATCAGTATCGCGCTGCTGGCGTTTGCTGTGGGCCTGGTCACGGCGACGCTCTTATATAGCATGGCCTCGGCTGCGCCACCGACCGCAGCGGCGGGCACGCCAACGCCTGCGCCTGCCGTCAAGCAAGCAGGGAACATCTTATCCGGCAAGGTGGTGGACGCCAAAGGTCCCGTGCCGAACGCCGTCGTGCGCGTGCAGAACACCGATTACGAGACGACCTCCGATCAGATCGGCGCGTTCAAACTGGACACGGGGCGCAAGCTCGACGGCAAACAGGTCATCACCGTGACCGCCTGGACGCCCGGCTTCTACATCGGGTGGATCACCATCACACTGGCGACCAAGCCCGTGACCATCAACATGAAGCCGCATTACACCACCGACAACGCGGACTACAACTGGTTCGAGTTCGAGGGAGTTGAAGGCTCTGCGGCATGCGCCATCTGCCACACGCAGAACCCGGAATGGGATAAAGACCTGCATTCGCAATCCGCCGTGAACCCGCGCTTCCTGACCATGTACCAAGGCACCAACGTCGCCGGTGAGAAGGGCGCGCCGACGCGCTTTGACATGAAAGGGAACCCGTTACCGGCGGAACCCGGCGAACCGTATCATGGGCCAGGGTTCAAGCTGGACAACCCGACGCGTAACGGCAATTGCGCGACGTGCCACACACCGATGGCTTCCAAACTGCCCAACGACGCTAACTGCGGTTGGCTCGGTTGCCACACCACGACAACCGCGGCCAACTCCGACCAGGTGCCCGATGCGCCCAGCCCACTTTACCTGAGCGGCGACGCGGCCGAAGGGATTAGCTGCGAGTTCTGCCATAAGATCGGCGACGTGACGTTGGACCCCAAAACCGGCCTGCCCCCGTTCGACATGCCGGGGATTCTCTCCTATAAGCTGTTCAGACCCCAAGAAGGTGAACAAGTCTTCTTCGGTACGTTCGATGATATCCCGCGGCGTGATACCAAGTTGCCGCTCCAGGAAGAAAGCGCTTACTGCGCGCCGTGTCACATCGGCGTCTTCGGCGGCGTGGTCGGTTCGGGCCAGGTCAAAGACGGCGTGCTGATTTACAATTCCTACGGCGAGTGGCTGGACAGCCCCTACAGCGACCCGGAGACGGGCCAATCGTGCCAGGATTGCCACATGCCGGTTTCGGAAATGTCGCATTTCGTCTTCCCGGAAAAGGGCGGGCTCGATCGCAGCGGCAAACTACATAATCACACCATGCCCGGCGCATCGGATGAAGCGTTCCTGCAGAACGCCGTCACCATGACCACGACCGCGGAACTCAAGGGCGGGCAGGTGGTGGTTGACGTGGCGATCACGAACGATAAGACCGGGCATCACGTGCCCACGGACATCCCGCTGCGGCACCTTATCCTGGTTGTGACCGCCTTCGACGCGGACGGCAAGCCGCTGGCGCGCAATGAAGGCCCGCTGCTTCCCGAATGGACGGGCGACTATGCCGGGCAACCGGGGAAGGCATACGCCAAGATCCTGCGCGACGAGTGGACGGGTGAAGTTCCCACAGCGGCCTACTGGCGGCCTGTGACCATCGTCGAAGATACGCGTCTGGCGGCCTTCCAGACCGACGCCAGCCGCTACAGTTTCAAAGCGCCGGTCTCCGGCGCGGCAAAGGTTGAGGCGCGGCTACTCTTCCGGCGCGCCTTCCAGAAGCTGGCGGAAGAAAAAGGCTGGAACGACCCGGATATCGTCATGGAAGAGGCGACTCTCACAGTGAAGTAAGATGCGCCTCACATGACCGCGAAAACGCGGGAGACGTAAGATCGGCGCATTACAACACCTATTCGCTTAAGGAACATCGGATGGCGTCAGACAACGATACGATCCTGGAGGTCAAAGACCTCAAGCAATATTTCCCAATTCGGGCCGGCTTTCTGCAGAAGGTCGTCGGCTATGTCAAGGCCGTAGATGGGGTCAGCTTCACGCTGCAAGAGAACGAGACCCTCGGCCTGGTCGGCGAGAGCGGCTGCGGCAAGACGACCACAGGCCGATCTATCTTGCGGCTTTATGAACCCAACGGCGGCGAAGTCTGGTATCGCTCTCTTGCGGGCGAACGTGTAGACCTGGCGACCATCAAACAGAAAGAGATGAAGCCGCTGCGTCGCGAGGTCCGCATGATCTTTCAGGACCCGTTCAGCTCGCTCAACCCGCGCATGTCGGTGCGCGACATCATCGGCGAACCGCTCGTCATCCATAAGGTCGCCAGCGGCAAAGAGCTGGACGAGCGCGTCGCCGCGCTGATGCGTAAGGTGGGGCTCAACCCGGCCTACATGCGCCGCTATCCACATGAGTTTTCCGGCGGCCAACGGCAGCGCATTGGCCTGGCGCGCACGCTGTCGCTCAGCCCACGCCTGATCGTGGCCGACGAACCTGTGTCTGCGCTGGATGTTTCGGTGCAGGCGCAGGTGTTGAACCTGCTGGAAGATCTGAAGGCAGAGTTGGGCCTGACACTGATCTTCATCGCCCACGATGTCTCGGTGGTCGAGCACGTCTCCGACCGCATCGCCGTGATGTACGTCGGCAAGATTGTCGAGATCGGCAACACCGAGGAAATCCTGCGCCGGCCGCTCCATCCCTACACCGAGGCATTGATCTCTGCCATCCCCCCCGCCGACCCGGATATCAAGTTCAACCGCATCCCCCTGCCGGGCGAAGTTCCCAGCCCGGCGAACCCGCCGCCCGGCTGCGTGTTTCACCCACGCTGTCTGTATGCGCAGGAGATCTGCAAAACCACGCCGCCCGCGCTGACGCCGGTCTACGGCAACCATGAGGCAAGCTGCCATTTCGCCAATGAGCTGCAGCTCCAGGGTATCAAAGGGGTCCCAAATGACTGAAGCAACCGATCTTGACGTCATCCTCCAGAAAGTTTCTATCCCCGGCGGCAGCAGGCTCTTGGCCTTCCTGGCCTATCTGCTGGGGCCGATCGGCTGGATCATCGCTTATTTGTTCGGGCGCGACAAGCCGTTCGTGAAGTTCCACATCCGCCAATCCAGCGGGCTGTGGGGTGGGCTATTCATCGGCATTGTGGCATGGATACTCATCGGCGGCGTCATTCTCGTCATCCCGTTCTTTGGCCCTATGCTCGCCGCCGCTTCCTTTGCGCTGGTGATCGCACTCGTCGCCGCATGTGTCCTCCTCTGGCTCAAGGGCATGTGGAACGCCATCACCGGCCAGTTGCACATCCTGCCACTGTTCGGCGAACGCGCCGAATACTGGCTAGGCGGCGAACGGCGTAAAGCGAAGTTACAAACCACCGCTTACGAGTTGGCCGCTTACGCCAACCTTGCCGAAAATTCGCAGAGTTGAGATAATCGTTCGCGCAGTTGATTCCATAGAAAGGCACCTCCCACACATGGCTAAGATCACGTTCATCGGCGCCGGCAGCACCGTCTTCGCGCGCCATCTTCTGGGCGACATTTTGAGTTACCCTGAACTCGCAGACGCCACCATCAGCCTGCACGATATTGACGAGGCGCGGCTGAATACCACGGCCATCGTCGCCGAACGCATCGCCAAAACCCTGGGCGCGCACCCCACCATCGAGGCCACGCTGGATCGGCGCGAGGCACTGGACGGCGCGGATTACGCGATTTCGATGTTCCAGGTCGCCGGCTACAAACCCGGCACCGTCATTGACTTCGAAATTCCCAAGAAGTATGACTTGCGCCAGACCATCGCCGACACGCTGGGCATCGGCGGTATCATGCGCGCGCTGCGCACCATCCCGGTGTTCTTGGATGTGTGCAACGACATGGCAGAGCTTTGCCCGGATGTGACCTTCTTGAATTATGTCAACCCGATGGCGATGATTACCACGGCCATCAACCGCGCCAGCAAGATCAAGACGGTCGGCCTGTGTCACAGCGTCCAGGGCACAGCGGAGCAACTTGCGCGCGATATCAACGTCCCCATCGATGACATCAATTACGTCGCGGCCGGTATCAACCACATGGCGTTCTATCTGCAATTCGAGCGCAAGACGCCGGACGGGATCGAAGACCTCTATCCCCTGTTGCACCAGGTGGTGGCCGAAGGCCGCGTGCCGGATTGGAACCGCGTGCGCTACGAAATGCTCGAACGGACGGGCTATTTCGTCACCGAGTCGAGTGAGCATTTCGCGGAATACGTGCCGTGGTTCATCAAGCGCGACCGGCCCGACTTGATCGAGAAGTTCAACATCCCGCTGGATGAGTACATCCGCCGCTGCGAGTTGCAACTGGCGGGCTGGGAGTTCGTCAAGACCTACATCGAGAACCCCGCAGCCGCTGATGACGCGAAGATGCGCGCCATGCTCACAGAGGCCAAGCTGCCGAAGGACGTGGTCGAGGGCATCATCCACGAGGCGGCCAACTTCGACAAGGTGGAACGCAGCCATGAATACGGCTCCGGCATTATCCACAGCATCGAGACCGGCAATCCGCGGGTGATTTACGGCAACGTGATGAACGACGGTCTGATTGACAACCTGCTCGAGACCTCTTGTGTCGAAGTGCCGTGTCTGGTGGACAAGAACGGTGTCCAGCCGGTACACGTCGGCGCGCTGCCGCCGCACCTGGCCGCCATGATGCAAACCAACATCAACGTACAGGCGCTCACCGTTGAGGCCGCGCTCACCGGCAAGCGCGAGCACATCTATCATGCCGCCATGCTCGACCCGCACACCGCCGCTGAATTGGATCTCGATCAAATCTGGAACCTGGTGGACGACTTGATCGAAGCGCACGGCGACTGGCTGCCCGAATATCACTAAGAATGCTACACAGGTGCAACGCACTTGCGAAGTACGTTGCACCTGCTTTCTGAGCGCGAGGAGTTATGCCTGTTCTGGCCCGTTACTTCGTCAAAAGCGCCCTGATCTGGTTGGTGTTGGGCGGAATCGTCGCCGGTCTGGCGCTGTCTGGCGCAGGTGGCTTGCCGCCCTTGCTCATGACCATTCGGCCGATGGGCTGGCACCTCCTGACGGTCGGTTGGGCGACGCAGTTGATCTTCGGGGTCGCGTTCTGGATGTTTCCCCTGCTGGGCAAGCCACAGCCCCGCGGGGACGAACGCCTCGCCTGGATCGTCTACGGGACCCTCAACATCGGCTTGCTCCTGCGCGTCATCGGTGAGCCGCTGGCCGGGTTTAGGCCGAACACCCTGACCCAGTTGATGCTATCTCTTTCTGCCACCCTGCAACTGGCAGCCGTGGTGATCTTCGTCATCCTGATGTGGCCCCGCGTCAAAGCGCTTGGGCGGTCGAGTTAGGCTTCACGATGCCCACACTCGCGCGCTGGTACGTCAAGACGGCACTCCTCTACCTGCTAGGGGGGACCCTGCTCGGGAGCATCATCCTCTGGAATAAAGGCGCGTCCATCGCCGGAGCATGGAAATTGCTCGCGCCGCACATCGCCCTGATGACCTGGGGCTGGCTGCTGCTGCTGACCATGGGGGTGGCTTACTGGATTCTCCCGCGCTGGGGCCGTGAGCGCCGGCGCGTGCGGTTGGTTGCGGCGGCCTATATCTGCCTGAACGCGGCGCTATGGATCGTCGCGCTGGCCTCATGGACTGCCAGCCCGTGGCCCAATGCCATCGGTGGCTTGTTGCAGGCCGCGGCGTGCATCCTATTTGCGATTCATGCCTGGCCGCGCGTCAAGCCGTCCGCCTTCGCGCAAGAGCCATCTGCGTGACCACCACCGATCATCCGCCAATGTACGACTTCTACGAAGATTTCTACCGGGCCACGCTGACCAGTTCAGCCCACGCTGCGCTTTGCGAACGCGCATATGGTCGGAATCTCGCGCAGCACGGCTTCGCGGATATGGCGCAGCTGGATGCGCTCATCCACGTCGCCCGCCTGAACTCAACAACCCGTGCGCTGGATCTCGGCTGCGGGTCGGGTCACATCACCGAATACCTGTCCGACGCGACCGGCGCACACATCACCGGCATTGACTATTCGCCCACCGCCATCGGCCAGGCGCAAGAGCGCACGCGCACGAAGGCCGAGCGCCTGTCCTTCCTTACCTCTGAAATGTCGGCGTTGCCCTTCCCTGCCAACAGCTTCGACGCGATCATCGCGATAGACACCCTGTACTTCGCCGATCTCGACGCGATGCTGGCGCAGTTCCGCCATCTGCTCTCGCCCGGCGGGCAGGCACTGGCCTACTTCACCCACGCCGCGGACCCGGAGCATCCCAGCGCGACCTTCCCGCGCGAGACATTGCCGCCCGACCGCACCCCACCGGCCGAAGCATTTCACCGTCAGGGTTTTGACTACACACATCAGGATTTCTCGGAGGCAGATTTCAGGCACGCATTGCGGATGCGCGCGGCGCTCAAGGAGCTTGAGCCGCAGTTCCGCGCTGAAGGCAATGCCTTCCTTTACGAAAGCCGCCACGGCGAAAACGAAGGGACCATCGCCGCCATCGAAGCCGGTTGTCACGCCCGATATCTGTATCAGGCCCGGAAGCAGGAGCGCTAAGCCATGCCCGGCGACACACATCCGCCCGTCCGCCGCTCACTCGGCAACGGCCTGACGCTCAGGACGCCTGCGAACGACGCCGATATCGAGCGCGTGGCCCAACTCAATGGTATCGTTCACGGCGACACACTGGTTGACATGGTCCGCAATCTGGCCGGATATTTTCCAGGCCTTGAGTGGCGCGACATTGCCTTCGTGGAGGACGAGCGCACTGACGAGGCCGTCTCCACGCTGATGTTGATCCCGTGGACGCTTTACTATGAGGACATCGCTATTCCGGCCAGCGAGATGGCGATTGTGGGTACATTAGAGGCCTATCGTCGGCGTGGGTTAGTCCGCGCCCAGACTGAGTATTTCAAGGAGCGGCTCCATGAGCGGGGCTGTCTGATCTCGCACATCCAGGGCATTCCATACTACTATCGCCAGTTCGGTTATGAGTACGCCCTACCGCTCGAAGGCGGCTTGCGACTGGCCGCGCGTGAGTTACCCCCTGGACCGGATGAGACCTTCACATTTCGACTGGCGACCAACACAGACATTCCGCAACTCGACAGGTTCTACAAGACGGCCACCGCGGAGTTGGGGATCAAGGCTGCACGGACGAGGGCCGAGTGGCGCTATCTTCTGAACTACACTCAGGGCACGGAAGCGGAGAACGCGACGTGGCTTATCGAGAAGAATGGGCTGGCGACAGGTTATTATCGCCTGCCTTCATATCATTTCGGCGATGAACTGACGGTAAGTGAGGTCTCACGCCTTAGCTACAACGCCGCGCTTTCTGCCTTGCATCGGCTGACGGTGCAGGCGTCTGAGCGGGGCCTCCCCGGCGTCCGTCTCAACCTGCCGGGCGAGACCACGATCATGCGCGCAGCGCGGTCGTTCGGCGCGCACGACCTGGGCACATACGCATGGCAGATCCATATCCCGGACATGGCCGCCTTCCTCACGGCCATCGGGCCTGTGTTGGAGAGGCGGATTGCAGAGTCGCCCTTTGCAGGGCTTTCGCAGCAAGTGCATCTCTGCTTCTACCGCGATTCCGTCAGGCTGAACTTCGTCGCGGGCCGGCTGACATCCATTGAAAGCGCAGGCCCCGCGGAAGGAGACATCAACTTCCCACCCCATGCGTTCATCCCTCTGCTATTAGGCCACAAGACCCTTGACGAGCTACATCGCGCCTATCCTGACCTGGGAGTCACTCCAGCTTTCCGCTTGCTGATCGAGACGCTCTTCCCGCCTATGCCGTCCTTCCTCTACGCGCCCTACTGAGCCGCGACGCCAGGATAGCTCACCTCCGGCGTCTTTCCCATCCCTCCTCAAACAGGCGCATGTGGTTGTTCGGGCTATAGGGGTACTTCTCAATCTCCACCTCATCAAATTCCACCCCGATCCCCGGCGCGTCTGAAGGCTCGAGATAGCCGTTCTTGACGCGCGGCACGCCCTGCACGATGTCCCAGATCCACGGCGATAGAAAATCGTCGAAACACTCCTGAATCAGGAAGTTCGGCAGCGTAGCGTGGATGTGCGCGTTGACCGCCGTATTGATCGGGCTTTGCGCCTGATGCAGTGCCACAAACGCCTCTGCCGCCTCTGCCAGCGCGGACGCCTTTTTTGCGCCCGAGACGCCGCCGATGTTCAACGTCTCCGGCTGGACGATACTGACAGCGCGACTGGCGAGCAAATCCACGAAGTCGCCCAACCGATGGAAGCGCTCGCCGGTCGCCACTGGAATCCGCACGGCGCGCGCCACCTCGATGGTCGCCGGGATATCGGTGGACATGACGGGCGTCTCGAACCACATCGGGCGATAGTCCTCCAGCAAGTTGGCGATCCGGATCGCCGTGGAAACCGAGAACCGGTCGTGCGCCTCGATGCACAGATCTACATCGTCGCCCACCGCCTCGCGCACGGCGCGCACGATGGCGATGGAACGTCGCTCTTCTGCAGCATCAAAGAAGCGATATGCCGTACCAAAGGGATCAAACTTCATCGCGGTGTAGCCCATCTCCACCAGCCGCTGCGCCGTTTCCGCGAAAAAGCCCGGATCGCGCGGCCCCTGATACCACCCGTTGGCGTAGACCCGGATGCTCGGTCGTTGCTTGCCGCCCAGCAGCCGCCACAAAGGCGCATTCAAGCTCTTGCCCAGGATGTCCCAGCAAGCAATCTCGATGGCGGACATGCCGACGTTTGCGCCCAGGAACAGCCCCTTGTACATCTTCTGCCACAGAGCCTCGGGCTGGGTCGGGTCTTCGCCAATGACAAAGCGCGCCAGCTCATGCACCGCGGCCTCGCCGGGCTTGGTGCTCAGACCACCCGTGGCTTCACCAATGCCGGTAATCCCTTCATCGGTGAACACTTTGACGAAGACCCAATTCTTCCATGGGTTCCCGGCGATATAGGTCTTGATGTCGGTGATTTTCACGCTTATCTCCTATGTCCACAGTCCGCCTGAGATATTGAGGTCACACCCTGTGATGTGCGTCGCGTCGTCGGACGCCAGAAACGCCACACCGGAAGCAATGTCTTCTACCGTCTCCAGCCGACCCAACGGCGCGTTCCGATCCGCCGTCACCAGCCGATCCATGTCGCCCAGCGTGCGTCGCAAGCTCAACTCACCCTCCGTCGCGATCCAACCGACCATAATATAATTTATCAGGATGCGGTCGGCGACCAGTTGGCGCGCCAAGACGTGCGTCAAGGTGTGCAACGCGCCCTTCGAGCACGCATAGGCCAGCCGGTCAATGCGCCCGCGCCACGGCACGGTCGAACCGATGTTGATGATGCGTCCGCCGCCCTGTCGCCGCATGATCGGGATGGATGCCTGGCTGCACAGCCACGCGCCGCGCACATTGACATCGAAAATCGCGCTCCACAACGCCGCATCCGGCCCCTCAGGCGACTCCGGCGGAGTGGCGGCCGCGTTATTGACCAGGATATCTACGCGGCCCCAGCGCGCTTCGGTCGCCGCAATCAGTACGCGGCAATCCTCTTCAACGCCAACGTCGGCGCGCACGAACGCGGCATCTACGCCCGTCTGCCGGATGCTCTCGGCCACGGCTTGACCCTCGGCGCTGCGCCGGCCTGAAATCATCACCGCGCAGCCTTCTGCGGCCAGTCGTCGCGCGATGCCCTCACCCAGCCCACCCGTTGAACCGGTGATCACCGCCACGCATCCCTGCAAACGCCCCGGAACGGGTTGATTTTCGGCGTTCACGGGGCGTACACTTTCATCAGAGGAGCAACATCGGCCATAATCGCGTCCACCTCCAGGCGATCCCATTCATCCAATTCGCGGCCGGGGGCGCGACACACACGGTTCGAAATCACGCCGCGCCGGTACATCACCTCTTTATAAAGCGCCACGCCGTACTGGCGCTCATAACTGATCAGCGGCAAAACCCGGTTGAACATGGTGCGCGCGGTGGTCTCGTCCCCCGCCTCCAGCAGGTCCCACACCGCTTGCAACAGATCGGTCGTCTGGCAGGCCGGCATGTTGCCCGCCGCGCCGCGCCGGTATTCATCGAGCAGATATTGCCCGGCGATGCCGCCGAAGATCCCCTCGCAATAGGGCCCTGCCGCGGCAATCGTCGCGCTGATCATCCACGAAGATGGCAGCGTCTCCTCTTTGACGTAACGTACCTGCGGCAACTCCTGACACATGCGCGCGATCAGCTCGGGACTCATCGCTGTGCCGACAGGACCGTTGTAGTTCTGAATCATCACCGGGATTTCGAGCGCCTCGGATAGCGCTTGATAGTATTCGTAGCACCCTTCTGCGTCGGGGTGCAGCACGTGCGGCGGCATCGCCATGATGCAATCCGCTCCGGCTGCCTGGGCAAAGAGGCTGAGCGCCACGGCAGGCAGCGCGTGGCCGCTGGTCGTCGCCGCGATCACCGGAATTTGCCCGCCGCATTCCGCGACCACGATCTCGATCCAGCGTCGTCGCTCATCATCGGAGAGCGTGGCGAACTCGCTGGCGTTGGCCGGGCCGACCAGCCCGCGTGCGCCCGCTTCGATGCAATAACGAACCACATTGCGTAGACCCGCCTCATCGAGTTCATAGGAATCTGTGAACGGGGTAATGACGATCGGGAAAATCCCGCGCCAGGGTTGGGACATAAACAGCCTCCAGATGGGGAAATTAGACCACACGTATAGCACGGGGAATAACCAGTGTCAAACGACCCGGCCATAAATCAAACGGGCCTCCGCAAGACAATTCTTGCGGAGGCCCGATACCTATCTTCGATGCGCGCGCTTAGCGCGGTTGGATTTGCGCACGGAAGGTCACGTGTTCCTGGCGTTTATTCGTACCGCCGGGGCCACGCGCCTCGATCGTGTATTCCATCTCGCCGGGGCCGGAAGGACAGTGCTGCACACTGCCACGCAACGGCGCGCCGTTCCAGATCATATTGTCACGCTCGCGGATATCAATGTTATCCACCTGGCCCGCAACTTCCCAGCGGATGTCCACACACTGGCCGACATAGGCTTCGTCCTTCGGCACGACTTCCCAGTAGGTGATGTCGGGAGCAGAAGCCACGGCTTCAACGTTGATCGTTATCTGCCGGGCTTCGACGCGCCCATCCGTGAACTGGACACGCAGCTCATAGGTGGTGGTCCCGCCGGGGCATTCCGTGCGACTATCCTGGCCTCCGACGCCGTTCGATTCCCAGGGTTGACCCTGCGCGTAGAAGTAAACGGCGCTGACGTTCTGAACGTCCCAGCTAAAGTTGACGCATTCGCCCTGTCGGATGTTCGTCCGATCCACGTTGAAGGAGATGCCGGGTTGAGGCGGCGGCGGCGGCATTGGGGTCGGTGTTGCGGGCGAAGGCACCGTGATGCCGACGTATACGCGCTCTCCGAAGTTCTGCCCCAGATCATTGCGGAACTGCCACCAACCCTGGAATGTACCGTAGACTGTTGGCGCGACGAGGTTGATGGAGACATCATACGTCGTGCCCGGCGGCACGAGCCGGCTCACTTTTGTCCGTTGGCCGCCCATCTGCGAATATTTCGTGTTGCCCTGCACGTAACCAAACGTGTACGTCGCATCCCACGTGCATGACCCGGTGTTCTGAACCCGCCAGCGCTTCGTAAAGGGTTGGCCCGGACCTATCACCGGCGGATTTTTCATGTTGTTGTCGTCGAGATTGAGATCTGCAACATACTTCGCGCCGTCGGTACAACGGCTGGGCGTCGGCGTCGGTGCAGGCGGCGCCGGAGTCGCCGTTGCCGACGGCGTCGGAATCGGCAAGAGGTCCTGATTGGTCAGATCCAGATACTGCTCGGCCAGCTTGCCCACCGCGCCCGAGTTTTGCAATTTCACCAGCGCACGGTTGATCTCGCCCATCAGGTCCCCCGACCCTTTACGCGTCGCGACTGCAAAATCCTGCGGGAAAAAGCCACCGCCGACAATCTTCACGCCGCCTTGCTTGAAGTACGCATCGGCCGGCTTCTGATCCATAATCACCAGATCAATCATCCCACGCCTCAGATCATTGACAGCCTGCGCAATATCGGAGTACACCATCAGGTTGCCCGGAGGCAATCTGCCCGCATCTACCATGTCGCCTTGCAGCCAACCCTCATAGACCGAGCCGGTCTGAACACCGATCCGCAAACTGTCCAACGAGTTCAAGTCGCTGATGTCATTGATGGGCGCAGAGCGGCGGGCAAGCATGGCGTCTTTGCCGACGTAGTAGATGTTGCTGAAATCAACCAGTTCAGCGCGTTCCGGCGTGACAGACAGAGCCGCAATCACGGCGTCAACCTGACCTAACCGCAAAGCGTCGCCCAGACCCTCGAAAGCGAAGTCTTTGTACTCTATTTCGACACCCAACTCTTTCGCGATGAGGTTCATCAGTTGGATGTCGAAGCCCTCGAACTCGAACTTCTCATTGTAGTATTCAAACGGGGGGTAGTCGGCGGATGTGCCGATCACGATCTTGCCGGCCTTGCGAATGCGCGCCAAGTCATCCTCAGGGAAGGGGGTGCGTTGCGGCGCGGTAGCCTGCACCTGCGGCGCATCCGCGGGCGCGCCAGATGCGCCGCCCGGCAGCGCCAGGATCATGGTGACTGCGATCAGCATCACGGCGCTCAGTGCCACGAAGCCTAAAAGACGTTTGGATCCCTGCATTGTGTTTTTCCTCTCTATGAAACGATCAGCGAATAATGATGATGTGCCGGCGATAGCATGGGTGGGCGATGCGCTATGACATCTCCAAAGCCGCTAGATTCCCGAACCCATGGATCCAAGGCAATCTTCTTTGCATCGCTCCCGATTCTACCGGAGGCGTCGCCGGGCGTCAACTTAGAATCAAGGTTTGTCGCATCGTTCAGGCACGTATGCAACAACATTTAGCGTTTCTGCTCAATCAAGTTACGATCCCTGCACCGACTGATCGAGTTTTGGTAACCAAACCTAGAAGGCGTCACGCGCCGATCAAACGCGCGATCTCGTCAAACGGCATTTCGTCCGGATTGACCCACGTAAGCGCAGGATCGTCGAGCGGGAACCAGTTGTATTGCTGTTGGACGAAGCGCCGCGTGCGCTGCTTAATCAGTTCTACGGCTTCCTCCAATCCCATCTCGCCGCGCAGATATTGGCCGATCTGCCGGTAGCCCAGCCCCGACATCGCCGGGAGCTCCCAACCATATCCGGCGTCAACCAACTGTAGCACTTCGGCCACCAGCCCGGCCTCGAGCATCCGGTCCACGCGTGCGTTGATGCGCGCGTAAAGTTCCGAGCGTGGGCGCGTCACGCCGAGCCGGGCGACTGTAAATGAAGGCGGCTCCTTCGTCTGCATCTCGGAGATCGGGCGGCCCATCATCAAATAAACTTCGAGGGCGCGAATGACTCGCCGGACGTTGCGATAGTCAATGGTGGCCGCGGCGGCTGGGTCGAGCGCCGCGAGGCGAGCGTGCAGCGCTTCGGGGCCATCGCCCCGGGCAGCGGCCTCGAGTTCGGCGCGCAGCGCCACATTCGGCGGCACGGCAGGGATGCGCCACCCTTCCAGCACAGCGCTGACGTATTGTCCGGTGCCCCCTACCAACAGGGGCAAATGCCCGCGTGCATGAATCTCAGCGATCGCATCCATCGCCATACGCTGATATTCGGCCAATGACAGGACACGGTCCGGCGTCGTCACATCCAGTAGATGATGTGGCACGCGCGAGCGTTGCTCCGGCGTGGCTTTTGCCGTGCCGATGTCCATCCCGCGATAGATCTGGCGCGAATCGGCAGAAATGATCTCGCCGCCCAGGCGTTCCGCCAGCAGCACCGCAAGCTCCGTCTTGCCCACCGCGGTGGGACCCACGACAGAGATCACCTGCCGGCTCAAGGCATACCGCCTACGGCATCCTGCAAGTGGTTCAGGCGCGTGATGCTGCCGCTGGAATCGAACTCCAGCGCGATCACATCAATCCGCACCGGGCCGCTCCAGGGATGGGCATACAGATATGCTTCGGCCAGGGCTGCCAAACGCGCCCGCTTGGCCGGCGTCACCGATTCTTCCGGGCTGCCGGCAAGCGGCCCGGCCCCGTCCGCGCCGCTACGGCGGGCGCGCACCTCAACGAAGACCAGCCACGCGCCGTCACGCGCCAAAATATCAATCTCGCCGCTGCGCGACAATCGCCAGTTCCGCTCGATGAGCGTGTAGCCGGCCGCCGTCAGATACGCGGCCGCGGCATCCTCGCCAGCGTGACCCAGCGCGTTGCGTCGCGATGTCGTCATGAGTCTTCGCACGCTTCCCGCCAGGGTTCAACATCCGAGGATGCGTCGTCATCTGATCTGAATGGGCGAAAGCTCAGCCGATGGAGAGAGCAAGGCCCGTAACGCGCGATCGCCGCGCGATGAGCCGCCGTGCCATAGCCCTTATGCTGGGCGAAGCCATACTCGGCAAAATCACCTTCGCGTTCAGCCATCCAACGATCGCGCGTCACCTTTGCCACGATGGACGCCGCGGCAATGGAGAGCGAGATCGCGTCACCGTGGGGCAACCCGCGCTGCGGTTGAGGAAGATCGGGCAGGGTCAGGAAATCAAGCAGAAGGAAATCGGGGCGCACCAAGAGCCCGGCCAGGGCGCGGGTCATCGCAAGGCGCGTCGCGCCAACAATGCCCAGGTTATCAACCTCCGAGACGCCGCTGAAACCAACGCCGACGCCCAAAGAACAGGCCATGATGTCGCCGATGACTTCTTCGCGCCGGCGCGGCGAGAGCCGCTTCGAGTCGTCTACCCGCCCCAGCAACGATTCCCATGCCGCCGGTTCCGGCGAAAGGATGACCGCTGCGGCCACGACCGGCCCAGCCCAGGCCCCGCGTCCCACCTCGTCAATGCCGGCGATGGCGCGAAACCCGTCGCTCCACAGCCGTTGCTCCCACTCAATTCCCGCCGCGGGTCTTTGTGTTATGTCAACACCGTGCTGTGGCACCATCGTCAACCTTTGGAGAAATAACAAAACCTGCCCTGGCGAAGCGCCGCGGGCAGGTCAAACACGTAATCCAGCGAACCGGCGGCCACGAAATCTCAGGTGGCCAAAGTTTCGGTCAGGCCTGGCGTTCTTTCAAACGCGCCGCCTTACCCGTGCGACCGCGCAGGAAATACAACCGGGCGCGCCGCACTTTCGCATGGCGCAGCACTTCAACCTTGTCCACACGCGGCGAAGCGAACATGAAAGTGCGCTCGACGCCAATGCCATGCGCGGCGATGCGGCGCACGGTAAAGTTCTTGTTGATCCCGCTGCTGCGCACGCGGATGACCACGCCCTGGAACACCTGGACGCGCTCTTTGTCGCCTTCCACGATCAGGGTATGCACACGCACGGTGTCGCCCGCCATGAGCTCCGGAATATCCGTTCGCTCAACCGATGCGTTGATCGAATCCATCAAGTTAGCCATAATACATTATCCTTCAAAACTGCTGGGGTTCTCACAACAAGCCAGGTTTCGCAATGAAACCTGGCCGTCGCATCAATGTCACAAGCCAACATTCTACCACAGACCTGCGCTCGCTCAAAAATCGCGGGCAGCGTTTGCGGCCCCGGCGTCTGCGGGCGGTTCGCTCGCCGCGCCGTTGCCCCTTTCCTGCTCGAGCCGGGCGATGAACGCGCGATCGGCGTCGCTTAAAGGCGCCGATCGCAGGAGATCGGGGCGGCGCTCCCAGGTTCTTCGCAGCGCTTCTTCCCGCCGCCAGCGCGCCACGCGGGCATGGTCGCCGGAAGTAAGAATATCAGGGATCGCCTCATCGCGATAGGCCGCCGGCCGCGTGTAGTGCGGATACTCCAGCAGGCCGGTGGCGAAGGAATCATCCACCGCGCCCATCTCTGACCCCAGCGCGCCGGGCAACAGCCGGGTCACTGCGTCCACGATGACGGCGGCCGCCAGCTCGCCGCCGGAAAGCACATAGTCGCCGATGGAGATTTCGTCGGTCACCAGGCCGCTGCGCACCCGCTCATCCACCCCCTCATAGCGCCCGCAGATCAAGGCGATGCGCGGATAGCGACTCAGTTCCTCGGCCACCTGCTGCGTAAAGGTCCGTCCCTGCGGCGATAACAAGATGATCGGCGTTCCAACCGGCAGCGCATCCGGCGACTCGCCAACTGGCGGCGCGGCCTGATCAGAATTCGGCTCGAAGCCCCATCCCGCGTCGTGCGCCAGCACCGTCTCCACAGCGCGATAGATCGGCTCCGGTTTCATCACCATGCCGCCGCCGCCGCCATAGGGCGTGTCGTCGGTCACCCGGTGTCTGCCCTCGGCGTAATCGCGGATGTTGTGCAGGGCGACCGATAGGATACCCGATTCCTGGGCGCGCTTCAGGATGCTTTCGGTGAAGACCCCATCGAACATGCCGGGAAAGAGCGTGAAAATGTCGAAGTGAAGAACAGCCATAGGGACATTATAGCATCTACTGCGTCAGCCAGCGCATTCGAATGGCCGCCAGCGTGCCGTCGGCCTCCATCGCGTTCATAGCCGCATTGACGTTCTCCAGCAGCCGGGCCGATCCCACAGGCAAATACACCACGTAAGGATCGGGCTGCAACGGCGGCCCGGCGGCCTTGAGCGTGCCCGCGCCCCGGTCGACCAGCGCCAACGTGATTGCGTCTACGATGGCCGCGTCGGCCCGCCCCTCGATGACGGCCTGTAGCGCGGCGTCAGCCGTCTCCTGCAACACCAGCTCGAACGCGCCCTCTTCCTTTGCCGCCAGATCGCGCGCCAGCGCGTCGCCCTGGCTGCCCCATTCCGCGGCCACGCGTTTGCCAGACAGGTCATCTGCCCCTGTCATCACGCTTCGGCCGGGCACAGCCAACACCAACCCGGCGTCAATGTAGGGGCGCGAAAACGCGACTTCTTTCGTGCGCCAGGGCATCTCGGGCAACGCCGAGACAGCGCCATCCACACGCCGCGCCGCCACCGCGTCGACCAGCTCATCGAAGCCGACCGCCGTAATCTCCGCGCGCACGCCCATCCGCCGCGCGATTTCGTTCACCAGATCCACATCGAGGCCGGTAGGCAGGCCGTCCGCATCCAGGCTCTCGAACGGCGGGAAGCTGGGGTCCATCGCCACGCGCCAGACGCCGCGTTCCTGAATCCGCGCCCAGATCAGATCGCGCGCCAGCGGCCCGCCCGGCCGCGTGAGGCTGACGCCAAACAAGATCAGTGCGACGAGGGCTGCGGCGGCCAGCGCCGCCCGGCGCCGCGGCGCGGCGATAAGCGATGAAAAAGCATTCACATCCGGCATTATACCGGATGTAGGGACTGCCCTTTAATTCGCGGCGGCCTCTGCGAGCAATTGTTGAATCACGGCTTCGGAACGTTCATAGCCGCCTTCGCCGATCTGGACGTGACGAATACGCCCGGACGCATCCACGAAGTACTCCGCGGGCCAGTAGCGGTTGCGCCACGCGCGCCACGTCGCATAGTCGTTGTCTTGCGCCACCGGGTAATGAATGCCCTCCCGCTCCACGGCGGCCCTGACATTCACGATGTCATGCTCGCGGGCAAACTCCGGGGTGTGGATCCCCAGCACCACGAACCCCTGGTCGTGATATGTGTCATACCACCGGGTGACGTAGGGCAACGTGTTGCGGCAGTTATAGCAGCCATAGGTCCAGAAGTTGACCAGCACAACCTTGCCACGCAAATCGGCCATCATCACCGGCTCGCTGTTGACCCATCCCACAATGCCGCGCAGTTCCGGCGCAGCCCCCAGGTCGGGCAACGCTGTCGCCGCAGGTTCCACCATTGCGGTCGGAGCCGCGGTCAACGCAGTTACAATCGTGGAGGGAGCGGCTGTGGAAGATAAGGGAGGCTCCACGGTCGGGACCGACGTCACCGTCTGGGCAGAGATCCCAACCTCCGTGGAAACGATTGGGGCGATAACGGGCGGCAGCGGCGTCGATCCACATGCGGCGGCAAGCCAACCGACCACGCACAACACCACGATTGTTCGATTGAAAAGCATAGATTCACCTCGCGCTGAATACTCCCCATGAGCATAAAGCCGGTGCGTTACAGAAGTCTTACGTTGAGGGAAAAACAGCGTTCACGTAATGGACGCGTAAGACGAAAGGCGTCTACGGCGTCACTTGCGGCGCTCGCCCCTGCGCGTACTCTTGCAGCGCGAGGTAGACCGGCTTGGGGCGAAAATCGGGGCCGACGAAAGTGTAATAGTCCTGATACGTGCCGGTGGGGCGCGGGTAACGGAACGCCCACATGCAGAGCGCCTCGACCCAGGGCCAATCATGCGCCTCGCGATAGGCGTCTACCGTGTAGCGCACACGCTCAGCGGGACGCACGGCCTTCGTCCAGCGGGGGTGGTCGTTCCAGCCGGCCTCAGTGATGAACACCTGTTTGGCCGCGTCGCCGTTTTTCACCATGATCTCGCGCAGCAACTCGACCCGGTTGAAGTTCACCGCGCCCGGATCGGCGGGCGCATCGGACGGGAAGGTCCACCCGTAAGAATGCGCCGCCAGAGCGTCGAAATAGGACGCAGCGCCGGCATCATACATCGCCTGAAGATAATCGAGGTCGTTCATGCCCCACTCGCTGCCCGCCGGGGCCAACGTCGGCGCGAGCGCGCCCGCCAGCACGGTCACGTCGGGGTTCGCGCGCTTGATCGCCGGGTAAACAACCTTTAGCAACTCCGCGTAAGCCGCGGGGTCAGGCGGGCGATAGCCCCATTCTTGGCTCAGATTCGGCTCATTCCAGATCACAATGTGTGAAACGCGCCCCTGGAAATGCTGCGCGAACGCCGCGGCGAACTCGGCGAAGTCCCCGTAATTGGCCGGGGCGAGATAGAGATGCGTCGTCTGCGGCGGGCGCGCCCATTCGGGGACGAAGCCCAGGCGTGCGATCACCGTCAAGCCCTGATTGCGCGCGTGATCCACGACGAGGTCGGCGTGGCTCCAGTCATAGACGCCTTTGCGCGGCTCATGCGCCGCCCAGAGAAAATACTCTACGATCCAAGATGCGCCCATCTCGCGCACCATTTCGGTCGTGCGCTGAATCTTCCAGGGCTCAACCTCATCGGTCAGGCGCGTATGCATACACAGCTTCTCGTCGCTGGTAACCACCTGTTGCTGCGGGCCAAACTCGGCGCGCGGGCGGCTTGATTGTGCAAGCAAGAGCATGCTGACCGCCAAAACCGCGATCAGAACTGCGGAATAACGTTTCATGCCCGGGCTCGCATCGCGTTAGATGGTTGCATAGAGATAATTTGTCTGATAGAATGCCAATGATAATGCAAAGCTTGCCATGTGGAGGTGAGGATTGACGCTACCGGAGTGGAGAAATCTGGCACTCGTCTTTTTACTCGGCCAGGTGTTCCTGGTGGGCATTGGCGGCGTAATCGGCATCTTTTACACCATTCGAAGCTTCAATCGCCTCGACAAGGAATTGCGTTTCCGTTTACCGCTTTTGCGCGAACAAATGAAGCGGACCGCCGTCTCGTCGGATATGATCGCCGAATACATCCGAGAGCCGATCATTGCCGCCGGCGCCGGTTGGGCGCAGGCCGAACGAATCGTGACCGGTCTCTCATCAACATTCAAACGCAAATAACGAGGTATCGTTATGTCTAACAACAGTCGCACAATTCTGATCGGCAGTCTCATCGGTGCAGCCGTGGGCGGTGCAATTGCCTGGGCTTATAATGCGTTCGGAGATGATGAGGGAGTGAACGCAACCTCCACGCCCAATTTCAAGTTTCAGGGCGACGCGGGCGACCTCATGAAGCTCGGCCTCGCCGTAATTCCGCTCGTCCGCGTGGTCACCAACATGTTCGTGCCTATCAATACGACGGCCTCACTCCCTGAAGACGATTAGCGCAAAGATACCAGGGAGCGCCTCACCCGTCTATTTCAGGATCGTCCTCGACAAACGTCGCGCCTTCGGCGGGAAGGGATAGAACCGCGTCATCCGGCGGACGTATGGCATCTGATGTCTCAAGCGCCATCACAACTTGCGCCAGGTTTTGCATGGCCTCTTCGCGCAACTCCGACAGGCTTGCACCATTCAGTTCACCCGTCAACAACCCCTCCGTACCCAACGCGCCCATCTCAACCAGCGCGCCCGAATGGCGCGGCGTCTGGGCCAGCGGAGCATAGACGCCTGACCGCCCAATCAGCGTACGCCCGCCATTCTGATCTGCGGATAGATAATCGGGGCCGACCGGAAAGCTGGTCACCACGTGGCACAGATTTTCCTGCGCCCGCGCAATCGCGGCCAGCCGGATTGCCGCAACCGAACCTTCTTCGGTCGCGACACACAGCGCAGCAATCAAATCAACATTCTGCTTCGCAAACCATCTCCCGATCTCCGGGTAGCCCACTTCGTTCCCCAAAACCAACCCCAGCCGGCCCACCGGCGTTGCGATCACACCCCAACCGTCACCCGGTTGCACCCACCCTGCTTCTTCGGGCGCCAGCAGTACCTTTTCGTGTCGTCCCAACGGCTGACCGTCCGGCCCAAACACAATAGTCGTATGACGGACCATCCCATCTTCGCCCGGCAGATAGGCGCTGCCCGCCACGACCGTCAGCGCATAGGTGCGCGCAATCTGACCGAAAGCATCGAGATAGGCTTCTTCGGCGATCCGCGGTTCGGCGGCAAGCAAATCCCGGTAGGGACGGTAGAAGTTGGCCTTCAACATTTCAGCCGTGCCCCCCGCCAACGCTCGGCGCGCCCGGTCCAGCGTCGAACTGCTCCGCCGATTGGCCCCGGCGCGGCGCAACAAACGCACGCGAAAGCCTTCCATGAGTGGGCTGACGGCCAAGATGCCGCTCAATGCCGGGAAGACGACGATGGCTGCGCCCTTCGCCTGAGCGATCTGCATAAACCGGGCCAACTCGCGCCGATAGTCTTCGGACGATTCGAACAACCGCATTTGTTGTTGCGCCGTGGCAACGACAGAGGTATCCATAGCCGCAATTCTAACACAGGCAGACGCGTGTAAATAATCCGGCGACCCGCTGATGATGCTATAATGGCTGCTGTTCGAGCGCCGACAGAGCAACATCAGCAGGAGGAATAAATCTTGGGATATCAACCATCAGCCGGCTGCGCGCCGCTCGCAGAGGACGCGCTGCGCGCAGAATTCGTCCGCATCGGGCAACTGATGCACAGCCGCAACTACGTCACGGCGACAGACGGCAACATCTCCGCGCGGCTCAGCGACGATCGCTTTCTCGTCACGCCCAGCGGGCAAAGCAAGGGCTTTATGCACCCGGAGGATATGGTCGTGATTGACGGCGAGGCCCGCCCACTAAGCGGCGATCCGGATCTGCGGCCAAGTTCCGAAATCCTCCTGCACCTTGAGGCGTACCGCCGACGCCCGGAGATCGGCGCGGTCGTCCATGCGCACCCACCCACCGCCATAGCGCTATCCATCGCAGGCGTGTCTCTGGCGCGCTGCCAACTCCCGGAAGTGCTCGTCACCCTGGGGCTGATCGCCACGACCGACTATGCAACCCCCGCGGACCCGGAGGGAGCCGTCGTCATCCGGGAGTTAATCCAACACCACGACGCCCTGATCCTGCAACGG